>JAHFQL010000079.1 GCA_023259315.1 Candidatus Woesearchaeota archaeon
GGGACTTATTTTTCACATACAAGACCTGGTACTAAAATTATAGGTGTAGAGTCTGAAGAAGCTGCTGCAATGTATGCTTCACTAAAAGCAGGACAATTGGTAAGCTTAGACGAGTTTTCTCATTTTGTTGATGGCGCAGCAGTTAGAAGAGTAGGGAATTTAACTTTTTCAATAGCCCAGAAGCTAGGTTACGAAGTAGTTCTAATACCCGAAGGAAGAGTTTGTACTTATTTGATAGGATTATACAACCAAGGAATCGTAGCAGAGCTTGCGGGAGCACTGCCTGTTGCAGCATTATCTTCTATAAGGAGTTTGATAAAGGGTAAGAATGTAGTTTGTATCCTAAGCGGAGGAAATAACGATTTTGAGAGATTGCCAGAGATTAAGGAAAGGTCACTCATATCCGAAGGCTTAAAACATTACTTCATGATTGAGTTTCCGCAGCGTCCTGGTGCATTAAGGCAGTTTTTGGACCAAGCCTTAGGGACAAGTGATGATATAACCCATTTTCAATATACAAAAAAAACAGCTGCTGAACATGGACCTGCACTTGTTGGAATTCAACTCGGAAAAAAGAATGATTACGCTCCACTTTTGGAACGATTCAGACAAACTGGTTTTAAGTTTGAAGAAGTAAGCAATAATCGTATGTTCCTTAGATATTTTATTTAAATGTATAAAAAATAAAGTAAATTAATTCCCAGCTCTATGGTGCGATCTCAGGCTAGGCCTTATTTTCTCTGCGCCTTTGCCTTTATGCAAAAGTCCCCTTCCCCTTTTTCCTGCGCTTGTAAGGCCTCTTTCTGACCTGCCCCTATGGTTGATTATCCAGTTTAGATGAGGATCAGCAAGTATTGAAGGATTGTGCCCGTCAACTAAAATAATTTCATACCAAAAATGTGTCCCATCTGCCCCAACATAATAACTGTTAAGAACTTCGCAATTGACGTATTTTCTGGCTGCCCTGTTTTCAGCAACAGCTTGATAATTCATGGTCAGGTCTTTTCTCCTGCTCATTGCTTTTGGCCTTCTTGGATGCCTTATCTGGGGATTTTGCCTGCCGCCCCTGTCAACTCTCTGCCTCACTATAACAAAACCAGGCTTTGCCTTATATCCCAAAGAACGAGCCCTGTCAAGCCTTGTTGGCCTTTCAATCCTCATGGTTGCAGGCTCTTCACGCCACTTAATCATGCGCTGCTGCCACAACTGTCCAAGGCCTTCTTTTGGATTCTTCCAGGCTTCCCTAATATATTGGTACATTCCCATTTTAGTCTTCCATTATTAAAATTGCTGTGAGATTCAGGCAAGCTAAGCCTACATTTCTCACTTGAATTTTGGAAATTTATCATGTTTAAAAATGTATTGGAAAAATCATTTTTAATGGTCAGACATCAAAAACCACGCGATTATTAAAATATGCAAGCATGCCGCCCATCTATGGTGGATGGTTTTTGATGCTTAAAAATTTATGATACATATTTTGTTACATTTAATGTTTGTAAATTTTAAGTTTATAGAAATAAGATTTTAAACTTCTGCAAGGCAATCTTTTTAAACATTAAATCAACTCTTATGCATATGGTTTGTTTAGGCATCGAATCAACAGCCCACACTTTCGGATGCGGAATAATTGGGGATAAAGGTAAAAAATACACCAATGTTATGGATGCGTATAAAACAGAAAAAGGAGGCATTCATCCATCAGAAGCAAAACTTCACCACGAGCATGTCAAGGATAAAATTATTGAAGATGCACTGAAAATTGCAAACCTGAAATTGAAAGACATTGATTTGGTTTCTTTTTCACAAGGGCCGGGAATTGCCCCTTGCTTGTTGGTCGGAATGAAAAAGGCAAAAGAATTGGCGCATAAAATAGATGTCCCGTTGATTGGCGTTAATCACTGCATAGCTCATCTGGAAATTGGCAAACTAATGACGGAAGCAAAAGATCCTGTTTTGTTGTATGCATCAGGTGCGAACACTCAAATCATTGCTTACGAAGGCGAAAAATACAGAGTGTTTGGGGAGACCTTAGACCAAGGCGTTGGAAATGCTCTTGATCAGTTTGCAAGACACATAGGATTAGGATTTCCCGGTGGGCCAAAAATTGAAAAATTATCTCTAAATGGGAAAAATTACGTTGAACTGCCCTATGTTGTCAAGGGAATGGATGTTTCTTTTTCTGGAATTCTAACAAACTTAAAGCAAAAATATAACTCGAATAAATATTCTAATGAGGATTTATCTTATTCATTCCAGGAAACCATATTTGCGATGCTTGTTGAAGTCTCAGAAAGAGCAATGGCACATACTGGAAAAAATGAATTGGTTATTGGCGGGGGGGTCGGGTGCAACAAAAGATTGAGGGAAATGTGCAAAATAATGTGCGATGAAAGAGATGCAAAATTTTTCTCTCCGCCGAATGAAGTTTTAGTCGATAATGGACTGATGATTGCGTGGCTTGGAATACTACAGAAAAATGGTGCAAATAAGAATTATGATTCATTTGACATTAAGCCTTATGAAAGAACAGACGATGTGGTTGTGACGTGGAAGTAATCAAGAATATTTAAATAATCCAAAGTTTCTTTGTTTTTTATGAAAACTAAATTATTTGTGTTATTGCTGATTTCCATAATCTTCATTATGGGTTGCCAAAAAGCTGAAATTTCTGAAAAAAAAGATGGTATGAAAGAAAAGCCAACAGAAAAAATGGCTGCCATGAATGTAATAACTTATGACAATGATAATGTTAAAGTTGTTATCGACGAGATTGCATTTTTGCCACCATTCATTCATATTAAAAAAGGAACTACAGTTACATGGATTAATAGAGACAAAGTGGAGCACACAGTTGCATGGCACAACAAGAAAACTCCAACTGAAATAACAGAAAGCAATGTTTTGAATACACGAGATGAGTATACTTACACATTTAAGGAAGGGGGAGTTTATGATTATATTTGCGGAATCCACCCATTTATGCATGGCGGAATAATTGTCGGCAATCCTCCAGAGTTAGCAGAAATGATGGAATTTGCTGAAGACACACTTCCTCCAAAAGTCATTTCAATAATCCCTAACAAGGTACCGGTTCATGGCGGCGATAAAGTTGTTTTTAAAGGAGAGAATTTTGCTAAAGGCACAACTGTATTCTTCCATCATTTATTCGGTGATGTTAAATTTATCGATTCTAAAACATTGGAAGTTATAACTCCAAAGCATTACGCATTAAAAATGGATGTTATTGTGACAAACCCTGACGGCGACCATTACACACTGCCAAACTCTTTCGAATTTTTTGGAGAAGAAGAAAAACAAACTGAAAGTGCAAAATTTGATTACGAGGAAAAAAGAACAGTTCACTTCACAGGTTCAACACCAAAACATGGAGACACAATAAGCAGCCCATCGATAATATCAATTTCATTCAATTTTCCTATTGTCAAAGGAAGCAACATCATACTTTATGATTTAAATGGCAGAAAATTAGCAGAAGGGGATTTAATATTTAGTAGACTTGGGCTAGAAATAAAATCTATCCAGCAATTAAATCCAGGAACTTATAAAGTGGCATATCACGCAATATGGTTAGGAGGTAGTGCTCACGATGGTGAGTTTTATTTTAAGGTAAAGTGAGTAATTCTATTCATCAAATTTTTTATAGGTTTGTCAAAACCTCCAGTCAAAGACTGGTGGAATGCTGCTAATACAAATATTATTAAAAAAATGATGTAAATTTTTTCGGACCAATATTAATTTTTTTGAATTCATTCTTAATCACAAGTGTAGGAAGTTAAATAAGTATATAATATCTCACTAGAAACCAAATGGAAACCATAAAAAATAAAGAAAATCTAATCAGCAGCAACAATCTTCCTTAAAATATTCTGCTTGCCGTGCCAGTCCAAAACAAATTTAAGAACATCCATCATTGTCTCAACTGGTATGATGTTTATTTTGTTCATTTTGTCCTTGTCGATTATAATATCTTTTAAATTTGTCTTTGGAACAATCACGTTCTTTATTCCTGCTTCAATTGCAGCTTCTACTTTTGCAGTAACTCCGCCAATAGGCAAAACTTCGCCTCTGACTGACAAGCTTCCAGTCATTGCAGTATCCTGTCTTACTGGAACTTTCTTGAATGCGGAAATCACAGATGTCGCTACAGCAATGCTTGCTGAATCTCCCTCAACTCCCTCATAAGTCTGCAGGAACTGAACATAAATATCATGCTTCTCTTTTAAATCTTCCCCAAAATATTTTTTAATGATGGCGCTTACATTTTTTACAGCTTCCTTGGCTATCTCCCCAAGTTTTCCTGTTGCGATTATCTCGCTTTCTTTTCCCCCAGGTGTTACCTCTGATTCAATCGGCAGAATTATTCCAGAATATGGGGGGGTAACTCCAATCACAGCCAATCCATTTACCCTTCCAACTCTTTTTCCAGATGTAACAATGACTTCATATTCTTTTTTCTGCTCGATGTACTTGTCAGCAATCTGCTGTTCGAGCGTCCTTGCTATCTTCTTTGCATTAATAACATGATTTTTCATCACCAGTTTTGATTTTTCTTCCAGAGCCAAGTCGCCAGCAGCCCTTATCAAACCGCCAAGCTCCCTAAGCCTTAATGTCAAATGCCCTTTCCTGTTCGCCCTTCTTCTTGCTTCCTCTACCATCGCATCAACTGCTTCCCTGCTGAAGTGCGGAATTTTTTTGTCCTTGATTACCTCCTGAGCTACAAAAACAGCAATCTTGTTCCTGTTGTCTTCTGTGTCAGGCATGGTCTCCTTCATGTAAATCTCATATCCATATCCTGAAATTCTGCTCCTCAATGCAGGATGCATGTGTTTTATCGTCTCAAGGTTTCCTGCTGCTACCATAATAAAATCGCAGGGTACGGGCTCCGTCCTTACCATTGCGCCAGCGCTTCTCTCGCTCTGCCCGGTAATCGCAAATTTTTTTTCCTGCAGCGATGATAATAATTCTTGCTGCGTTGCCGGCTGCAAGGTTGCAATCTCGTCGATAAACAAAACCCCCATGTGGCTTTTGTGAATCATCCCTGCAACCACCCTTTCATGCGCTGGCGTTCCTAGCCCGCCGCTTTGGAATGGGTCGTGCAGCACATCTCCAAACAATGCGCCTGCATGAGCCCCAGTTGCATCATTAAATGGTGCTTGCTTTTTTTTGTAGTTGTCAACTATAATCCTTGGAATCTTTACTTTGCTGTCAATCTTTCTGCTAAGATTCAAGGATAGCATGAAACCGATTAAAATCAATATTGACACAACTAAAGACGCTGATGTCATGATTGCAGAAACAACAGAACCGTATTTGCTGTAGTAGCTCCAAACCCAAAATGGGGAAAACATCGCAACTATAACCAAAATAAAAATTATTATGTTTTGGTTCTTGAACATCGTCATGCTCTGCAGTCGTGCCTTTGCCACCAAATCTCTTCCCTGGCCTGCAGGCAAAGTCCTTATAAAAGGCATGTTCTCGTCATTGGGATTCGGGAACGCGACAATGTCTGCCAATTTTTCCATCGGCAGCAACTCTGCAAGAGCCAGCCCAAGCATGGATTTTCCTGTACCAGGCTCACCAATCAGAAGAACGTGCCTTCTTTGCCGGGCAGATTTCTTTATGACTTCAACAGCTTCCTCCTGGCCTATGACATGGTCAATTAGCCCTTTGGGTATTTTTATGTCTGCCGTTGATTTGAATTTTAAGTTAACCATCCCGCTACCGTATATGTTTTGTGGTTTTTAAATGTTGCTATTAAT
>JAHFQL010000008.1 GCA_023259315.1 Candidatus Woesearchaeota archaeon
GCAAATGGGTGTTTTTGGGTAATCCCTTTCAAAAGGCAAACTGCTTTATCATAAATATCTCCTTTTTCACTTTTACAATTTTTAATAACCTCATTTAAAGCGCTATAACTTAATAAATCTGGTTTATCGGCTTTTTTGACTTTGATTCTGACTAATACTAATTTGTTTATTTCAATAATCTTTTCTGGAGTTGGATAGATTATTTTTGCCATAGCATTAAACAAAAACGCCGAGGGGGAGACTTTCATAACATTAAAGGTTAGTTTGAACTCCCGAGTCCTTGCGGACACTGAATGTGTGCGATATTGTAGGTTTTATAAGAACAAAGTTCTTAGCAATCCAGCGCAATACCGGGCTATGCGACCTCGGCATCATAATAGCCCCTCTTACTCCAGAATTCGTATTTATTTAAATGCTTTTTGTTGTTTTTTAAATTTTTATTGAACTATATATTCTTGTGTTTTAAATTACTAATAGATTTTTAATTAATGTTTATTTGCAATCAACAACAAAACTTATAAACCAACATATCAATTTTGAACAAAATGAAAAAAATTTTGGCATTTTTTATTTTATTGATAACAATTCCTTCTGCTTTTGCTGACTGGTTCTATGACAGCCAAAATATAGTTGCTAATATTGATATCTCTTCTTATGCTGAAGTTGTTCCTACATCACCAAATGGTTATATTGAAAGTGCAACCGTAAACATGACATTCTTTCCAAAAAAAACCGATGCCCAGGAATTGCTAAAATTCTACACGAATCCTCAAGCAGAATCAACAGAAAATTCACTAAAATTTACGTGGAAAAAGCCAGAAGGCAGGATTGATTTCAAGCTGAATACAGACGTCAAAACAACTAATGCATTAACAAAGATAAAACAAAAAATAGAATTTCCAATTGAGGAATTGCCAAAAGATGTTGTTGTCTACACAAAGCCAAGCGAAACTATTGATTCAAGCGATGAAGACATAATAAGAGTTGCTTCTGAGCTTGTCAAAGGAGAAGATGATTTGTATGCTGCTGTTTTCAAAATAGCGGACTGGACAAAAAATAACGTAAATTATAATTTAAGCACTTTGGGGGCTGAAGTTACCAAAAAAGCTTCATGGGTTTTGCAAAACAAGCAGGGTGTCTGCAGCGAGTTAACATCATTATTTGTTGCTTTGTCAAGAGCTGTTGGAATTCCTGCAAGGGTAGTTTCAGGAATGTCGTATACAAACTCGCCATTATTCCCAGAAAATTGGGGAGCTCATGCGTGGGCAGAGGTTTATTTTCCCGGCTACGGGTGGGTTCCTTTTGATGTTACTTACGGCGAATACGGATGGGTTGATCCAACCCACATAAAATTCAAGGACGCTGTTGACACCGGCGAGCCGTCAACTTACTACAACTGGCTAGGCAGGTATGCTGATTTAAAAACAAGAAAGCTTGACATAAAAACAAATTTGATTGATAAAGCAGGAAATTTTAAAACTTCATTAAACATAGAAGCTTCTCCTTTAAAAAAGGCCATTAGCTTTGGCTCATACAATTTGCTCGAAGCAACTGTAAAAAATCCCAATGACTTTTATTATGCAACTGAAATTTATTTGAGCAAATCAAAAGAAGTTGAGATTATTGGGAACGAATTGAAAAGCGTTTTATTGCTGCCAGGAGAAACAAAAAAAATATTCTGGATATTAAAGTTGAATAATAACCTGAACAGCAGATATTCCTACACATTTCCCTTGATTGCCAGCACATTAAATAATATTTCTGCAGAAACAAGCTTTATGTCCGATACGAGAGAAATTGATGTTCCATTTGAAGAGGTTGAGCAAGCAGCAAAATTGTTGGAAGAAGAGAAAGAAAAAAAATATTCTGGAAATGTTGTCTTGGATTGCAAAGTTGGCAAGGACGAATTTTATGAATATGAAGATGTCAAAGTTTATTGTGATGCAAAAAACACAGGAAATATATTTCTTAATGATTTAGATGCCTGTTTTGAAAATCAATGCAAAAAAATGAGTTTGGGCATTTCACAGACAAAAAATGTTACATTTGAGATAAACAAATCAAATATTGGTTTAAGAGAAATTCCAGTTACATTGAGAAATGAGCTTGTTTCAAAATCATCTTATATTAACTTCAAAATTGATGATGCGCCAAAAATTGAAATTGAAAATTCAGAATTTCCTTTAAATGTTTCCTACAATGAAAATTTCACTGTTGCTTTTACGCTTGCAAAAAAATCTATGTCAAATCCAAAAAATGTTGAAATCATTTTTGCTCAAAATGGATTTGAAAAAAAATGGGGCATTGAGGAATTGACGGAAAACAGAAAATTTGTCTTGGACTTTATAGGAAATCGGCTAAGATATGGAAAAAATGATTATAAGCTAAAAGTCAACTATTTCGATGGATTAGGAAAACAATATAATGCAAATAAAGAATTTTCAATAGAGCTCTCAAATGTTAATTTATTCCAGAGATTGATTTTGTGGGTGAATAGTTTGTTTTGAAAGATAAAGTAATATAATTCTTTTCTATAATGTAAATAATAAAATTTAATCATATAAAAATATCTTTCTATACTGAAAATTAATAAAAATACAAAGTTTTATAAAGAAATGCCGATTTCAGTTTTTTATGGAAAATATTAATCAGGAATTGATAGAGAAGATAGTGCCAGACACATCTGTCATAATTGAAGGTCTGTTATCAGAAAAGTTAAGAAATAATCACATTAAAGCAAATGAAATCATAGTGCATGAAGCTGTGATTGCAGAGCTTGAGCATCAGGCTAATCTAGGCAAAGCAATAGGCTTTCTTGGCTTGGATGAAATCAAGAGAATCAAAAGGCTTTCAACAGAGAAGGGTTTTGAACTTACCTTTAAAGGTTCAAGGCCAAGTGCTGCTGAAATAAGGCATGCTTCTCTGGGCGAAATTGATTCTTTAATCAGGCAATTGGCTTATGATGAAGATGCAACTTTAGTAACATCTGACAAGGTGCAAAGCGAAGTTGCATTAGCAAAAGGGATGAAGGTTGTTTACTACAAGAGACCTGAAAAAGGCCTTCGCAAATTAAAGCTTGAGAGATTTTTTGATGAAACAACAATGAGTGTTCATTTAAGGGAAAATGTACCGCCGTATGCAAAAAAAGGAGTGCCTGGCAACTGGCAGTTTAAAGAGCTTAGAAAAGCGCTGTTAAAGCAAGAAGAAATACAGGATATATCAAGAGAGATTATAGAGGATGCAAAGCTCAGAAAAGATGGGTTTATTGAAATTGAAAGGGCAGGCTCGACAATTGTGCAGCTCGGCACTTTTAGGATTGTGATAACAAGGCCGCCTTTTTCAGATGGATGGGAGATAACTGCTGTAAGGCCTGTCAGGAAATTAAGCTTAAGCGATTACAAATTAAGCGAGAAATTAATGAAAAGGGTTGCAGAGCAGGCAGAAGGAGTTCTTGTTGCAGGCGCTCCTGGCATGGGCAAAACAACCTTTGCGCAGGCTTTAGCTGAATATTATGCATCTCAAAACAAAATTGTAAAAACAGTAGAAGCTCCTCGAGACTTAATTTTGCCGGAAAGAATTACGCAATATGCAATCTCCTATGGAGATGCCCAGGAAATTCATGATATTTTATTGCTTTCAAGGCCAGATTATACAATTTTTGACGAGATGAGGAACACAGATGACTTCATGCTTTTTGCTGACTTGAGATTAGCTGGTGTTGGAATGGTTGGGGTTGTGCACGCAACATCTCCAGTTGACGCTATTCAAAGATTTATTGGAAGGGTAGAAATGGGCGTTATTCCGCAAGTGATTGACACAGTTATCTTCATTAAAGATGGTTTCATCAACAAGGTTCTTGCCTTGAAAATGACAGTCAAGGTTCCTTCAGGCATGACAGAAGCGGATTTGGCAAGGCCAGTTGTTGTCATCAATGATTTTGAAACCGGCAAGCTTAATTATGAAATTTACAGCTATGGTGAGCAGACCGTTGTTATTCCAGTTCAGGAAGGCAGAGAAAAAAGCGGCGCTCATAAATTGGCAGAAACAACAATACTTGCAGAATTCCAAAAATATTCTCGAAATGTTGAAGTTGAGATGCTGTCTGACAATAAATGCATTGTCTATGTTGCAGATGCCGACATTGCAAGAATAATTGGCAAGCAGGGAGTGAACATAACAAGAATTGAGGAAAGGCTGGGAATCGGAATTGATATTAAAAGTATAGAGGAAAAATATGATTCAGCAAAAGAGCAAAATAAGTTTGGCACAGCAAAAGAACAAAAAGATATTCCTTTTGAAGTCAATCACAAAAAAAATCAGTTATTAATTGAGCTTGGAATGGACATGCAAAACAAAGATGTCGACATTTACGTAAATGAAGAATTTATCCTGAGCGCAAAAGCAGGAAAAACCGGCACAATAAAAATAAAGAAAAGCAACAACATTGGAAGGAGATTGATGGATGCCTTGAATAGAAAAGAGAAGTTAAGGTTGGTGGTTTGAAGATTTTGATTATTTGTTTTTATCTATATTTTTCACAATAAAAAGCTTTATTAATATCCTAAATAAATTTTTGGCAAGGTGGGCAAAAGAGAAGTTAAAAGCGCATATTTTTGTGCAGAATTTGGGATAGAAGGATTACCCTTCGGAGGCGGTCTGGGAATTCTATCAGGCGATTTTATTAAATCAGGTGCCGATTTGGGATATAATGTTATTGGAGTAGGTTATCTTTACAGGAGAAGATTTCATCAAAAATTGCATCCAGATGGTTGGCAGGAAGATACGCAAAGTGTATTTGATCCAACAGGAAAGTTGGATTATAAACCAACAGATGTTACTATACCTGTCAATTCCAAGCAGGTAAGGTTAGGAGCATGGGAGCTTCCAATTATAGGTGAGACGGGTCATGTTGTTCCCCTTTATCTTGTTGATCCTAATGGGAACAATGACTCATCTCAGAGTGATGAAGTATGTAGTTTTTTGTACCCTTCATCTCAACAACCTTATGATCGTCTCGCTCAGGAACAAGTTCTTGGAACCGGTGGTGTAAGGATATTAAAAGCACTTGGGCATGGAGATATAGACGTGTGCCATATGAATGAAGGGCATGTTGCATTAGCTGGACTTGAAACATTGAGAGAATATGGAAGTTTAGAAGAAGCAAGAAGGCATCTAGTATTTACAACTCATACGCCAGTTCCAGCAGGTATAGACCATTTCCCACGAGATTTAGCAGAATTAGTTTTACGTGAATGCCTTCCATCGCTAGGGTACATGAAAGAATTAACAGGCGCTGATGAACTCAATATGGCCAGACTTGCTATGTCTTTATCAGGTCAAGCATTTGGTGTTTCACCATTGCATGCTGCAGTTTCAAGATATAAATTTAGTGACTTTCCAAATATGTACAGGCTATACAGCATAGATAACGGAGTTCATTTACAAACTTGGGTCTCTCCCGAAGTAAGTGAATTATATGATCAATTAACCCACAAACAGTGGAGATTACATCCAGAAACTTTGGAAAGAATTTTAGAACTGTCTGACGAGCAGGTTATTAATGCTCACAACGCATCCAGAGATAAACTCGGATATTTCCTGCAAAATAATCCTAGAGCAAAAAATCAAGGAGCAACTTACGATCCAAATAAATTAACAATAGGGTTTGCAAGAAGATTTGCAACATATAAACAAGCAACTCTCATTTTTGAGCAAATTGACAGATTAAGAAGATTAGGCAATGATATACAGATTGTTTTTGCTGGAAAAGCGCATCCAAGTGATGTGCCGGGCAAAGAAGTTATAAAAGAAGTTTTTAGATATATGAAGGAACTGCAAGGACAAGTTTCTATATGGTTTATCGAAGATTATGACAGGAAAGTTGCAAAGTATATGGTGAGGGGTGCAGATGTATGGCTTAACAATCCTGAACGATTATTAGAAGCTTCAGGGACAAGCGGAATGAAAGCTGCACCAAATTTTGTTCCTCAGCTTTCCATACTCGATGGATGGTCAGTACCGCAGGAGCCTGCAAAAGGTTATAGACTTCCCAAAGGATTGATTGAAGGAGTAACTGGCTGGAGTATAGGCAGAGCACCAACTCAAGAAGATTTTATGTTATTAAATGGAGATCATCATGCGCATTTAAAAAGACAAGAAGACAGAGCTGAAGATGCCGCAAGTTTATATTCTAAATTAGAACACCTTGCTGATTTTAGAAAAGACAGAAAAGCTTTCGCTCAAGTTATGAAAAGGGCAGCGGCACATAATGCTCCTTGGTTTAACACTCATAGAGTGGCGAGACAATATTTAGAAGTTTACAATGCTTTATTGGAAGACAGAATTGCCGCTTAACCCAGTTCCTTTCAGAAACATTTTTATACATTTTGATTAATTCTTTTTCTTATGCTTGACATAAAATTCATAAGGGAGCATCCTAAGATTGTCAGGGAAGACTTGGAAAAGAGAAATGAAAAAGAGAAGCTGGAATGGCTAAAGGATTTGCTTAAAAGTGATGCTGAATACAGAAAACTGCTGCAGGAAAATCAAAAGCTGAGGCAGAGAAGAAATGAAATAACTGATGAGATAAACAATTTGAAGAAGCAGGGCAAGGACATAAAGGAAAAAGTGCACGAAGCAAAAGAATTGCCTGCAAAAATAAAGCAAAGCGATGAAAGAATTGAAGAGCTAAAAAATAAGATAGAACATTATTTGATGAGATTGCCAAATATTTTGCATAAATCTGTGCCGATTGGAAAAGATGCAAACGACAATGTTGTTGTTAAAACATGGGGAGAAAAGCCAAAATTTGATTTTGAGCTAAAGCCGCACGGCGAGCTTTTGCAGGAACTTAAATTAGCTAATTTTGAAAAAGCTGCTGAAGTCAGCGGCCATGGATTCTATTATCTTTTAGGGGATATTGCAAGGCTCGAGCTTGCTTTAATAAATTTTGCTGTTGATTTTCTAACTGAAAAAGATTATGTTTTAGTTGAGCCACCGTTAATGCTTAGAAGAAAGCCATATGAGGGCGTAACTGATTTGAAGGATTTTGAGACCATGATGTACAAGGTTGAGGATGAAGATTTGCTGTTGATAGCAACATCAGAACATCCGATTGCTGCAATGCTTATGAATGAAACCTTTGATGAGAAGCAATTGCCTATGAGATTTGCCGGCTTGAGCCCCTGCTTCAGGAAAGAGCTTGGAAGCCACAGCATTGACACAAGAGGATTGTTCAGAGTGCATCATTTCAACAAAATAGAGCAATTCATTTTCTGCAAGCCAGAAGACTCGTGGAAATTTCACGAAGAGCTGCTAGGCAACGCAGAGGCAATATTCCAGAAATTGAAACTGCCTTACAGGATTGTTAACATATGCACGGGCGACATTGGAACAGTTGCTGCAAAAAAATATGACATAGAAGCATGGTTCCCAAGAGAAAATTTATACAGGGAAGTTGTAAGCTGCTCAAACTGCACTTCTTACCAGGCAACAAGGCTCAACATCAAGTACAAGAAAGGTGAAGAAAAAGAATTCATGCACACATTGAACAGCACAGCAATAGCAACAGGCAGGGCACTAAGGGCAATTGTCGAGAACTACCAGCAAAAAGACGGCTCAATTAAAGTGCCTCTAGTTTTGCAGAAATACATGGGGAAGAAAGTTATTGGCAAGAGAGAATAATTTTTAAGTTTTTTATTTTTTAAAAATAATTTTTGATTAATGCGGTGTGAAAGATAGAAATACATTAAAAACAACGTTGATTTCATATTAAATAAACAATTCAATAAACTAAAATTGAAAAATAAATAATTCGACAATGAGAAAAATAAATCAACAAAAACTATATAAATCATAAAAACTAATCTAGATAAAATGGGTGGCTTGTTCAAGGACATTTTGGGGAGCAGCGAAAGCTTGTTTAAGAACGATGTTGCATTAGATTATTCTTTCCAGCCAAAGCTTGTCCCTTACAGGGAAAAGGAGCAAAGGGTTATTGCAGGCTGCATAAAGCCATTATTCCAACAAAAATCAGGAAAGAATGTATTTATTTTTGGCCAGCCTGGAATTGGCAAGACAGTTGCATGCAGACAAATCCTAAAAGAATTGGAAGACGAGACAGAAGAGATAATTCCATTCTATATAAATTGCTGGCAGCGCAATACAACCTACAAGATAATTCTTGAAATCTGCGATTTGATGGACTTCAAATTCGTCCAAAATAAGAAAACAGAGGAATTGTTCAGGTGGATAAAGCAGAACTTAAACAAAAAATCAGTTGCTTTTGTTTTTGACGAGGTTGACAAGCTTGAGGATTTGGATTTTTTGTATATGATGTTGGAAGAGATATACAGAAAAACAATAATTTTGATAACAAACTACAAAGACTGGATTCTTGATTTGGATGAAAGAATTAAATCAAGGCTGATGCCAGAGCTTGTTGAATTCAAGCCTTACAATTATGAGGAAACAAAAGGAATTTTAAAGCAGAGAATGGAATATGCCTTCCACCCAAATGTATGGAGCGATGATGCTTTTGAATTGATAGCCAGGAAAACAGCTGATTTGCAGGATATAAGGACAGGATTGTATTTAATGAAGGAAACTGGCGCAACAGCAGAGAATAAATCATCAAGAAAGATACTTTTAGAGCACGCGCAGCAGGCACTAAGCAAGATTGACGAGTTCAGCATCAAAAAGACAAGCGAATTGGAAACAAACGAGCAGCTTATATTAGAATTGATAAAAAACAACTCAGGAAAAAGAATAGGCGATATTTTCAAAATCTACCAGGATAACGGCGGCAATCTTGTTTACAAATCTTTCCAAAGAAAAATAGAAAGGCTGCACAAGGACAAGTTCATAGTTATCGAGAAGACTGCTGGCGGCAACGAAGGAAACACAACAATTATAAAGCATAATTCTGAAAAGAAATTGACTGAGTTTTGATTAAAATTAATTGTTATTTTAGAGTGGTATAAATACGTAGATTTAAAAGTACATAGATTTTCTAGAAGTGAATGCAGAAAAGAAAGAGATCTCTCGAAGAAAGGCTATATATTGATTTTTATTATAGAAACAAAAAACAAAGCCCTCAAAAAACGGAAAGATTATCTAGGATTTTTAGTTATGCGTCAAAAGCAACAGCATTAGCAGCTTTAGCTTTTGGAGTTGAATTTGTTTATGATTTTTTAAATGATGAATATTTGTTTAATTTATTTAGGAATCGGACTAAGACTGAAACAGATCTTATAAAAATAATAGGAGATATACCTTACAGAGGTTTAATTGCAGAAGCTTCTTATTCTTTTGGATTAGCTTTACTTTCTATTCATTTTAATGTGATTAAAAAACTTAAATTTCTTTCGCTTAAAAAGAAAACAGGCGGACAATTAAATATTGAAGAACTCCAATTAGCTAGAGATTATGGAGCGATTGGAAGGTATGCTCATGAGATTGGTGCATTTGCTGCTATGACTGGTGTGGCAGCAGATATTTATCCCACTTCCTTGATAATACTACCCCTCTTCCCCTTATTTTTTTATTTGATAATTTACAAAGGATATGGCTCTTTGTATTCGTCAGCAAAAGATTATGTGATTGGTGCAAGAAAGAAATTTAATTGAAATAAAATTTATATCTTTAAATTTCTATTTAAAAAATCTAATGTTTTTTTCCAAGCATCTTTTGTTTCTTCAGGAGCGTAGTTCATTCCAGAGGGATTTGCGAACGCGTGTCCAACTCCTTTATAAATGTAAATCTCATTTTCTATTTTTAGTTTGTCAAGCGTTTTGTTAAACTGCCTGGCACTTTCAACTGGGATTGCTTGGTCTTTGTCTCCAAAAATGCCGAGCACAGGCCATTTTATTGCAGAAAGTTTTGTTTCATTTGTTTCCAGCCTGCCGTAATAAATCACAGTCGCTGCAAGCTTCTCGTTTAAAGCGAGCTGCATTGACATGCCGCCGCCAAAACACCAGCCCATGGACGCAATCAACTCCTTGTCGACATTTTTCTGGTTTTTTAAAAATTGAATAGCGGCTTTCATGTTTTTTATTGCTTCCTCGGGGTTTTTGTTGATTGGCGTTATCAATTGTCCTGCTTCATTTGCATCTTTTGCAATTTTCCCATCAAACAAGTCAACTGCCAAAACAACATAGCCTTCTGCTGAAAGTTGTCGAGCCATTTCTTTTATGTTGTCATTAAGTCCCCACCATTCATGCATCATTACAACTGCAGGATACATTCCTTCTTTTTTTGGATTTGCAAGAAAACCTGTTGCCGGCCCATAATTGATTTCCGTTGCTTCCACTCCTGAAGTGTTGCTGTTTTTCAGAATTTCAACATTTCTGACCTTTTGATTTTCCTGTACATTTTGAGGAATTTGCTGCTGCGCACATGAAGCTAACAAAATCAAAAATAAAATAATGGAAATGTAATTTATTTTCATAATCAATGGATAATTTCAAAGTTTTTAAAGTTTTCCGGTTCTTTATGTTTGATTAAAATATTTTCAACTCTGGCAATTCCAGGTCCTTGCTTGATAAAATCTATTAATTCATTTAACTTTTCTTCATCACCTTGTGCAACAACTTCAACATTTCCATCAGGCAGATTTTTAGCATAGCCTTTCAATCCAAGCTCTGTTGCTTTTCTTCTTGTATTGTCCCTAAAGAAAACTCCCTGAACTCTGCCAGAAACAATGAGATGAACGCATTTCATAAAGTATAGGTATTTTTTGAGTTTTATATAGTTTATTGTTTATTTTCCATACTGCAAACAACCACTGGACACTGGACATCTGCTGGTGTGAAGTATTTAAACTAAAGGATTCACAATATGTGATGGCAGGAAAAGAATGAAAGGGTTTGTATCCCTCTTTTCACCCCCAATTTTCCTGCTAAAATTAAACAGGTGACCAAAAATGGAATTAAGCAATGAATTTGTGGAAGATTTGTTTTTGAAGCAGATCAAGGAATTGACAATAAGGACAAACAAGCAGTTGAAAAGCTTTGATGCGCAATTCAGCGGCATGAATGTAAAATAATTAAGGAAGTGATTTCAATGAAAGAAATAGAAGAAACTGAAGAAGATTTTTACAATTTGGAATATCTGGAAGGGTACGTGGAAGACGATGAGATAAATGCCGAAGAAGAAGGATTTATGATTGGGTACCTGGGATAAATTTTTTATTATTTTTCAACACAAAACTATTTATACTTTGATTTCTTCCTTTTTGTTATGCGCATATTAAATTATGATGAACTCAAGATGGAAAAGCCAGCAATCATTGAGGCTATAATTAGAGGCGCTGTCTTTATTTACCCAACCGACACAATTTATGGTATTGGTTGCAATGCACAGCTTTCAAGTGCAGTCAAAAAAGTAAGGCTGCTTAAGTCAAGAGCATCAAACCCGTTTTCTGTTATTGCGCCATCATTGCAGTGGGTTTATGAAAATTGCGTTGTTGCAAAAGATGGAGAGGGATGGCTTGAGAAACTGCCAGGGCCTTACACATTAATTTTTAAATTAAAAAACAATTGTGTTGCAAAAGAAGTCAACCCTGGATTAAAAACTTTGGGCATCAGAATTCCAAATCACTGGATAAGAAAAATTGTTGCAGAAGCAGAAGTGCCAATTGTTACAACATCTGTAAACAGAAGCAGTGAAGACTACATGACTTCTTTGGAAGATTTGGACCCTTCAATAAAAGGAGGCATTGATTTTATTTTATACGACGGTAAAAAAGAAGGAAAGCCAAGCAAGATAATTGATTTGACAGAAGATGTAAGAGTCATAGAGAGATAAATTTTTAAAAGAGTTCTGTTTATTGCCTAGTATGGAAAAGGAAACCAAAACAAAGCTAAAGATTCTTGCAGCTGGCGATATACACGGAGATACTTCGCAGGCCAAAAAACTTGCTGAGCAGGCTGAGAAGGAAAATATTGACTTGATTGTTTTATGCGGCGATTTGACATATGCAGAAAAATCAACAGAAGGAATTATAGGGCCATTTGTCAAAAAGCACAAAAAGGTTATTTTAATTCCCGGCAACCATGAGACTGTTGCAACTGCTGATTTCTTGGCTGAGCTGTATGGTGCAACAAATCTTCATGGATATTCTATTAAATATAAAGATGTTGGGTTATTTGGATGCGGAGGGGCAAATATTGGATTGTTCCAGCTTGGAGAAGACGAGATTTTTGAATTGATAAAAAAGGGATATGAAAGAATAAAAGACGCAAAGAAAAAAATTTTAGTAACCCACGTTCATCCTAGCGGTTCTTTGATGGAAAAATTCTCAAACATATTTCCAGGAAGCGAAGGTGTTAAGAGGGCAATTGACACTTTCAAGCCGGATATTTTGCTTTGCAGCCATGTTCACGAGGCAGAGGGCATAGAGGAAATGATTGGCAAGACAAAAGTGATTAACGTTGGCAAAAAAGGAAAAATAATTGAAGTTTAATCATATTTTTATTTTTTATTTGATAACAATAGAAAAATTCTTAAGAAAAATATTGTGGGATTTTATAATTTGGTTGGAATGGTTGTCCATCTCGGATTTGTCTCACTGCATATGCTAATTCATACCATACCAATCCATCTCCTGTAACACCAGAATGTGCTGCCTCTTCTATTGCATTCATTGCTCTATCCCTTATTTCTTCATTAGCAACAATAACCTCTAGCATAACTTTTGGTAAAAAGTCAACTGTATACTCACTTCCCTTAAAGAGTTCAGTATGTCCTTTTTGCTGTCCAAAACCTCTTACTTCATATACTGTCATCCCTACTATGCCTAATCCTGTAAGTGCCTCTTTTACATCATCCAGCTTAAAAGGTTTGATAATTGCTTTAACATTGAAATATTTTTGTTCTTGAGTCATTTTAAGTTTAGTAAAAGAAATTTAAACTTGTTTATAAATTTAACCATTTTTAAGTAGTTTCAATTTACAAATCAGAATTTAAAAAAGAAATTAAAAAACTAATCATAAAACTCTATGCTGAATTTCTTGTCTTTTGCTTTAGGCAACTCTTCTTCAGCCTCTTCAGTTTCTTCTTCTTTTGTTGTAGCAGTATCCATTTTCTTTATTTCTTCTTCATTGAATAATTCTGCAAACAAATCTTCTGTTGATTGTTCTGTTTCTTGAGCTTTTGTTTCTTCCGATTCCTGATTTGTTTGTTCGGAATTAGATGTTTCTTGTGATGTGTTAGAAGCATCTCCAAAGATATTATTAAATGGATTTTCACTTGATTGGCTGCCTGATTCAGAAACTGGCTGGTTTGTAAATATCTCTTGCGAATCGCCAACAAGATTTTGCAGCATCTTGATTACTTTTTTTATCTCTTCATGAGAATCTTCTTTTGTGTCTATGCTTACTTTCATGGGAGTAACATTGGGTATAGAGCTTAAAAAGTTTTTGGTTTATTCAGTTCCTCTTCCAAATCCTTTACAACCTTTTCTTTTAATTGTTCAATGCCTTTTTTTCTTTTTCCTATTTTTATGATTATAAAAGTGACAACTAAAAGTGTCAAAAAAACAGAAGCAATGATAACCAAATTTTCTTTAGTAAAAAATGTTGGTTTTGGCTGTTCTATTTTTGTTTCAATCACCTTAGTTTTGTTGCTTACGTTGGACTCTATTGCAGCTGTTTGGTTTATCTTTGCTTCATTAGAGTTTTGAGCGCTATCTTTTCTTATTGTTGCATTAGATGTTGTGGCATTTAATGATTTTATTTTAAGCTCCACAGATTTGTTTATTGATTTGATGACATCATTAAAATTGTATTCAACATTAAGATTAAGCTTGATAGTTTTATCCAATTCTTCAATTGAACTTTTGGGTATAGATAATGTGCTGCTTATTATGGAATAGGAATCGCCTGGCATGAGCTTATTCAGGTTTTGTTCTGCATCATTGTTATATGGGGCACTTAGCTTTGCTTTAATATTAGTCAGCTCATAAATTTTGCTGGGATTCCTTATTTGTGCGCTGACAATAAATTTTTCTCCCGGCGTTACTTCAGCAGAATCTGTGCTGAGGTTTATAACTGGTTTCGGCTCAGCGGAATTGACAAAAGTGTCATTTTCTATTACATAGCTTATGCTCTTGATTTTGTACTCAAAAGTCTGCTTTATTGGAATTTTGCTTTCTGCATTGCCTTTAAGATACAAAGAATAATTGAACGATGAACCCGGATCCATCTTTGAATTGCTTTTGAAGACATTAACATCTCTGCTGAAATAAGGCACTTTATTGAGAAGCTCAAAATTCCATGGAATGTCAACTGTAATAGCAAGGTCGATTTTTTCATTCAAATTTATATTTTGCAATGAAACATTAATGTAAAAGGGCTGCTGTATCTCTACATCGCTGTCAATCATCTGGTTTACAGCAAGCTGGTGCGGCAGCACTGTTATTGTCAGGGTATCTGTAGCTTTTTTTTCAGTTTCAAATCCATTGGAGTAGTTTAAGCTTCCAACTAAATTGTAGGTGCCTTCTTGTTGTGCAACAAGTGTTGCTGTGCAAACTTTATGGGAATTGCTAGGAATAGAGCCGCTCCATGAAAGTTTATTGTCTTTTAAAGTGCATCCATCAACATATGTTACCGCAAAACCTGTCAAGTTTTCCTCATATTTTAGATTGGTAACATCAACATCAGTTGGATTGGTTATTGTAATTGTCAAATCAGCTGAATCCTTTTGTAGCAAACTGGTTGATGTTGCAGTGCTAACTGCTGATAAACTGCCTGTAATTTTGTAGATGATTGTATCAATTTCGTAATAAGTTACATAAGTGGTTATGTTCCTGTCAGAAAAATTGGCGCTGTTTATACATATTCTAAACACATTATTTGATTTGCATTTGCCATTTTCTATAATTAAGCTTTGTGATGGGTTCTGAACAAACAATTTATTGCTGCTTTCGTCATAAGTAAATTTGAAAATGTTTCCGTCTATCACTTTCTCTTGGTCTGTTATGACTTTGCCAGAAAAAATTTGAGTTTCTGCAATAGCTATAGGCAATAACAGAATTAAAACAGAAAAAAAGGTAATTATTTTTTTCATTGTTATGAAGTTTTATTGAAAATATTTAAATCTAACTGAATTGTTTATCCTTATTCAAACACTTTCTGCCAGTTCATATAAATGTTATTGATTACTTCAGTCATATCCATCTGCTTGAGCTCTACAATCTTTTTGTAGCTTTCAACTACAAATGCGGGCTCATTCCGCTGATTTTTATATGGGCTTAAATACGGGCTGTCTGTTTCGCAGAATAATTGAGACAGCGGCACATTTTTGGCAATATCCTGGAACTGCTGGCTTCTTACAACAATTGTTGGCACTGTTAAGAACCATCCATTATCCGCAATTCTTTTAACAAGAGATTTTTTGCCAGAAAAGCAATGCATGACAATTTTCTTCAACTTGGAATTCTCAAGAATTTCAATGCACCTTTGCTCTGCTTTCCTTGAATGGACAACAACTGGTTTTTTCAATTCTTCTGCAATCCCTATCATTTTTTCAAAATCTTCAATTTGCTGCTTGTCTTCGCCATTGACAAAATCTAGCCCGATTTCGCTTATTGCAACAATATTGTTTTTGTTTTTTCTGATGAAATCGATTTCTTCGTCGATATCAAAGTCAGAAATTTTTAATTGGTATTCTCCATTTTCAATTTCTTTCTTTAGGGCATTTCTTGGATAAATTCCCATCGCACACTTCACAATGTCATATTTTTTAGAGAGCTCAAGGCATTTTCTGTTCGTTTCAGGGTTTATGCCATTTGCTATGACGCGTTTTAAGCCAGAATTTTTTGCCCTATGCACTATTTCTTCTATTTTATCAATCAATAAAGGATGGTCCAAATGGGCATGCACATCAACCAATAGGTTCATTTTTAAGCTCAATTTGATAAGATTTAAATAATTATTGTGTTTACTAGATAAAATGGATACAGTAAGATTTAAAGGAGCATAAAAATTTTTGATAGTTCTTAATAGTGTTATTTTATTTTTTAAAAAATATAATTATTGGAATGTCCCTAATGTCAAGGACGAGAAGCACAAGAACATCACTAAATTAAACATTAACGAAAAATCCATTAAAAATATAATCAAAATAAAACCATTAATCAAAAAATGAAGCCGGTCAATCACATAAAAATTAAAAAATTGATGAGTGTGAATGAGCTAGTCAAGGAGATGGGATTAGCCGGAGTTCTGGGTGCTGGCAGGGTGGGAAAAGCTGCTGATATATGCGAAGCGATGATTAAAGACAAAGACTGCAAGGTTTTTCTTGGAATTGCAGGCCCTCTTGTTCCAGGAGGAATGCGGGAAATAATAATTGGCATGATAGAAAACAAATGGGTAGACGTTGTTGTCACGACAGGTGCTACTTTAACGCATGATTTAGGGGAAGCACTTGGCTACAGGCATTATCAGGGCAGCGCTGACGCAGATGATGCCGAGCTCCACAAGAAAGGGTTTGACAGAATCTACGAGTCTTATATGCCGAATAAAATTTATGAGGGGATGGAAGACTTTATTGCAGAAAATTTTGATAAATTGAAAAATAAAAAATCAATCAGGGAATTCTTATGGGAGCTTGGAAGATTGACCCCAAAAAAATCCATACTAAAATCATGTTTTGAAAATAAAATTCCAGTATTCTGTCCTGCAATTTCTGATTCTGGAATTGGATTGATGGTTTGGGGTCAATTGGCAAAAGGCAAAAGCATTGCAACAAGTGCTTTTGGGGATTTAAAAGAGATAATTGACATTGCATGGACTACAAAAAAAGCTGGAGTTATTTATTTTGGCGGCGGAGTGCCGAAAAATTACATACAGCAGGCAATGCAGTTTGCAAAGTCAGCTTCTTATGGTGTGCAGATAACAATGGACAGGCCTGAGCCAGGCGGTTCTTCCGGAGCAGAATTAAAGGAAGGAATTTCATGGGGCAAGTTAAATCCAAAAGCAAAGTTCGTTGACTTGATTTGTGATGCAACAATTGCAATGCCAATCATTTATTCTGCTTTGAAGGAAAGGATAAAATAAATTTAACAACCAAAATAAAAATAGAAGATTATAAAATAAATTTTAGAATCTCTCTTAAATCTTTTTTGTCGATACAGACATTGGCAGCTTTTCTTAAATCTTCATGAGTGCAGTTGAACGCAATTCCCAATCCCGCTTCTTGGATTATTTTCATATCATTCATGTAATCTCCAACGAAAACGCACTCCTTCAGGCTGATTTTTTCTCTTTCTGCAATTTTTTTAAGGGCCAGGGCTTTTGCATCCATATCAAACTCTGTCGCCTGGACTTTGCTTATGTAGCCTTTTTCATCAAAATAAATTCTGCTGATGAACACGTCATCAAAAAATTCATGAAAGTTTGGAATGAATTTCTCCAAAATAACATTTAAAGAGCCCGATATTACAGCGAGCTTGAATCCTCTTTTTTTCAGCTCATTCAACGTTTCCAGAGCGCCTTCCATCAGCTTTAAATGGCTTATTGCTTTAAAAAAATCGGATTTTTTTGCATTTTTCTCTTTCCATAAGTTTATGTCATGCTCTGCCCACTGAAGGTAAGTTATCTCGCCATCAAAGAATTTCTTTTTAGCATCTTCCCTTCTGTGCCTGTCAGTTTGAAAATAATCATGAAAGACCTGCCATGAGAATTTCACGTTGTCTATTAAAGTGCCATCTACATCAAAACAGACAAGCTTGTATTTAGCCATTTTAGATAGAAATTAGTCAATTAATTTAAACCTTATCACTTATTTTAGCTAACAGTGTTTTCCAAAGTCGTCTTTCATGTCGTAGAAAATTTCGCAAAATTTTTTGGTTGCAACAGCAAGTTCTTTCCTGCCTTTCTTAGTGAGTTTATACTTTTTTGTTTTGCCGCTGTTCTTGATTTCCTCTATGAATCTGTTTTCATTCAGAGCTTTTAAAACTGGATAAATTGTTCCAGGGCTAGGCTTGGTGCCTTTTCTCTTCTTTATTTCCTGCCTGATGTCCTCCCCGGACATATTTTTTTTGCTTATCAGCTTCAGGACTATGAAAGTCAAGAATCCTCTCATATCGCAGCATGTTTTCATAATAAAACAAAAACTATATTAAGTATATATATTTTTCTTGTTGTTTCCATTGCTCATATATCGTAAAACCGATATATTTATATATTAGTATCGCATAACCGATATTTTATATATAAATGGAGGCTGCAAAAATGAAAAAAGGCAAAGAAAAAGGCTGTTGTTAATTAATTTTTGAATTTTTTATTTTTTATTATATTTTTTTGTTTTATTTATTGTTATTAGCAGTTTAAAAACTGACGAGGCTTTAAATGGAATATGAAAAAGAGCTGAAAAATGCAAAGACATTTGCCGACATATTTGAGGTAGTCAAGCAAATGGTGATGGAACATCTTGGAACAGAGCAAGCTGGGTTAATGGTGGGGGTTACAGATTTAGGCGCCCATGCGCAAGGTTTTATTGGCGCGTTTTATTCCTTGAATTCAAATATGATAATCATCAACAAAAGGCCCTTGGCGAGAATATTGCAGACAAATCCTTCATTGTACAATTATTATCTTTTCCACGTCATGCTTCATGAGTATGTTCATTCAATAGGCTCTTATGATGAAGCCCAAACCAGGCAGCTTGTCTATGAGGTAAGCGAGCATTATTTTGGAGCCGGGCATATAGTTGCGCAGCTGGCTTCAAATATAGAAAAGTTTATGCCGAGCTTAACATATCCAATTAAAGGTTATATGCCGCCGCAGGACATTAACATAGAGTTTGTCAAGGGGATTGACAGAAAAAATACAAATTATATAAATTAAATAAAGGTGAAATCCATGGAATTCGAAAAAATAGTTCATGAAAGATATGCAACAAAATTATTTGATGGCAAGAGAATACCAGATGCAAAAGTAAACAAATTATTAGAAATGATAAGGTTTGCGCCTTCCTCTTTTAATATACAGCCGTGGAAAATAATTGTAGTAACCGACCACGAGCTTAAAGAAAAACTTTCGCCTTTATCATGGAACCAGCCTCAAATAAAAGCTTGCTCACACTTGCTTGTATTTTGCGCAGACAAGGACATTGCAGGAAATATTGACAAGCTTGAAAAGCTGATGATTAAATCCGGCGCTAAGCATGAAGACATCAAGCATTACATAAGCATGATGTGGGATTTTGAAAAAAATTTAAGTGATGAGCAGAAATTATCGTGGGCGCAGAGGCAGACGTACCTTGCTCTAGGAAATGCGCTCAATGGAGCTAAATCCTTAGGTTTTGATTCATGCCCAATGGAAGGTTTTGATCCAAAAGCATATGCAAAAATTCTTAAATTGCCGGAAAATTTAGTGCCGACAGCATTGTGCCCGATTGGCTACGCAATCGATAATCCAACGCCAAAATTGCGTTTTCCAGATGAAGAAATATTTATGTATAATTAAAAAGTCAAAAAATAAAAATCGAGCTTGAAAATGGCAAAAATAAAATTTTTAACTTTGGATGGATTGCTTGAGATGCAAACCAACAATGAGAAATTTAAGCTGGTTGAAGTCTTGAGTGAGGACAGCTTCAAGCAGGGCCACATACCAAAAGCAATAAACATACCAGTTGACCAGTTAGAAAAAGTTGCAAAAAATAAACTGAAAAAAACAGACAAGATTGTTGTCTACTGTGCGAGTTATACGTGCCATGCAAGCACAAATGCAGCCAAAATACTGCTTAATATGGGATTCAAAAATGTGCTGGACTTCAAAGGAAGCAAAAAGACATGGGTCGATGCTGGATTTGAGTTGGAAAAATAAATTCTTGTTTTATTAAATGCCCCTGCGGGGAATTGAACCCCGATCTCAAGGTTTCTGCTAAAAAATAATTTTACCGCAACCTCGCGTTCTGATCCGTTATACTACAGGAGCAAAATGATTAAAGATTAAGGATATTTATTTATAAAGTTTTGTTAAAGAATTAATGTATAAGCGAGGCTGAGCGGTATGGAAAAAAAGCGAAGCCGAGCACAAGAATATGTGAGCGAAGCGAATGGATTGAATTTTTCAATAATATTTATTTAAATAATTTTTACAAAATTTAATATTATTTTTACTGTTTGCTGTGACAATAGAGCATTTCCAATAACGTAAATTTCAATCGATTTTAAAAATATAAAATTCATTCTCCCCAATCCCTCAGGCTTATTTGCCCCTTCCTCTTGTTTTCAGGCACTTCTATTTGCTCTTGTCCAATCTGCTTCTTGATGCCCAATGCAACTTTTTCTCCCAGAATTTGAACTAGGGTTGTCAAGTCTATATTTTTTAAATCTTTTACATCCCTTATTCTGTTCCTGAACAAAATTCTTGCTCTTACCCTTCCAATGTTTTCCAGTCTTACCAATGGCAGCAGCTCTTCTTTAATGCCATACTTCAATCTTAACCTTAGTTTTACAATTTCTTTTCTTAATGATTGGTAATGCATTATCCTGCACATTTCTTCAGTTGCGTAAAGCAGCCAGTCGGCAATTTCAAGCTTGGCCCTTAATTCGCCGGGTCTTGTGTTGTATTCTTCAAGCAAAAATTCTTCATCCTGCTCGCTAATCCAATGATTAAACATTAAAGCAGTTTTAACAGAATTCAAAAAATCTTCGTACTCTGGCTCATACATCGAAGGCTCATGCTCAAGAATAAAATCGCTGAATTCAAGCATTGTCTCTTGTATCTTGTCATACTCCCTTATGCCAACTTTCAGCAAAGGCCTTATCTCCAAAGTGTGGGATATTGCCTGCAGGAATGAAAATGCATCAATTTTTTTATCGCTGGCATTTCTCATGCATGTGATTATAAAATAAGCGGTTAAAGGGTCAATGTAGAGCTCAGCAACTCGCTTGCCTATTAATGTTGTTTTAAACTTTTCATCTTCAATTTCATTTGCGCTTGAAAATTCATCCCCGGAGCGCATTATGAATTCCCATTCATCAAGCAAATCAATGACCTTGCTTATTGTTGCATGCAGCCTTCTTAAATCCTTGAATTGGTAGGCATAAAATGTCTTGTCAAAGAAATCAAAAAGCTGTTTTTTTGTTGTTGTAAAATTGGCAGCTATTAAAGATAAAACATAAGTTCTAAGAACAGGCTCGACTGCAAGCTTTGAATAGATGTCTTCTGGCGTTCCATTCAAGTATCTTTCTACTATTTTTTCTTTCTCTCCATTTGTCAATGCAATTGCAAGCGCCTGCCCTTCCTTGTCGTAATTTGGCCTGCCGGCTCTGCCGGACATCTGCATGTAATCCAAAACAGGAATCCATGTCAGTCCATGCATTGTATATCTTTTCAAGTCCTTTATTATAGCCCTATAAGCAGGCAGGTCAACTCCATAAGCAAGCGTTGGCGTGCAGCAGATTATTTTTATTGCCCCATTCCTGAAATTATCTTCAATAGCATTTTTTTGCTTGTCAACCAAGCCAGCATGATGGAAAGCAATTCCTTTTTTCAAGCAGAAAGCTAGCCGTTCGCATTGCTTTGTTGGCCTTGACAAAACATTTAATGCGTCATCTGCCAATTTTTTATATGCTTCATTATCGCTCTTGATTTTCTTTGAGATTTCCTCAGCCGTTTTCTCAGCAGATTTTTTTGTACTAGAAAATATCAGCGCCTGTTTTCCAATCTTTATTGTGTCCAATGCAATGTTGAGTATGGCGCTGTCAAATTCGTCATCAAGCTTAATCGATTTCATAATACTCAAGAAGGAAAGGTGGTTTATAAAGATTGTTGAAACTAAGTTAAATCTTCACGCAACACAAACTCTTTTTTTGATGTATAATATTTTAACAATTCTAGAGCATATGGTGTTGTATTAAAACCTTTTGCACTGTATGTAGCTAAAATAACTGTTACTTCGTTAAGTGCTTTGATATCATCATCTTTCCAAACTCTAAACATTAAATTGTTAAGGAGTACTCTATCTTCAAGTGGTATCTGAGATTTTATTTTTCCGTCCATATTAAATCACATTAACAATTATTTCCTGCTCAGCTTTATCAATTCCGTCGCTTACAAAAACTTTTACAGTTTTTGTTCCGGAGCTTGTGAATATTCTTTGATGCAATGGCGTTGCCTTATAAGTTTCAAAAAATCCAAAATCCCATATATAAGTCAATTCATCACCATCATCGTCAACTGCATTGACAAACATCAGCACAGGCTCTTCCACTCTTGCAATAAGAAATTTGGATGCGTTAATTATTCTTGGAGCTTTGTTTTTGTGGCTTATCTCTGCTTTTACTACCTGCCTTGTTTCTGATTTAGTATCGCTTGCAGAAAAAACCAAATCAAATTTTTTTGATTCTTTTGGGGCTAAACCATAGCTTGGCGTCCAGAAAAACGCATTTACTTTCAATGAAGAATTTGCCGGAGCATTGTCAATAGAATAAATAATTTCATCTCCATCTGGATCGTGCGCATTAAGCAAAACAGCGATATTGTCATTTTCATTTGCTTTTATTTCTTGTATTTTTTCAAATACAGGCGCCCTGTTCACATGCCTTATGTTTATCTGGACAAATTTTGAAGTTTCAAGCGCTCCATCGCTTGCAGTTACCTTGACATTGTAAGTTCCAGCATCTCCAAAATTGGATTTGTATGTGCCAGTTTTGACGAAACCAGAATAGCTTAAGCTTATCTTGTCTCCATCTGCATCATAAGCCTTTGGCGCAATCCTCAATGTTTCTCCCTCGCTTATATTAATTGGATCCATATCCTCAAGCGCAGGTGCCCTGTCCACATCTTTGACTGTTATTACAACATTTTGCACAATTTTTTTGTCCTTTGAAGAGGCAGCAAACTGGACATAAAAGCTCTTGCTAAGCACTCTGAATTTGTCCAAAACAATGTCAACAAAGCCTTCTTTTTTTACTGTATCATAGCTTGGCTTCCATGTAAAAACATTTCCTTCAAGCCTTGTATCTTCCGGCAGATTATTTGCAGAATAAGTTATTTCATCGCCATCTGGGTCGCTTGCATGCAAAGTTATTGTAAGCTCTTCATTCTCCTTGATAACTTTATTTTCTATCTTGTCAAATACAGGAACTCTGTCAACATCATTTACAATAACCTTCACATTTTTATCGCCGCTAAATCCCTTTCCTTCTGCATGGACTTTAATATTGTAAATCCCATTATCATCATAAGTTGTTTTCCATTCATTTTTATTTCCAACAGGCTCGGAAATTGTGTAGCTTAATCCATATTTTTCAAAATCTGGAAGATTTAGTTTCACAATTTCATTTTCATTAACAGTAACATCTAGTATGCTGTCCAATAAACTTTGCACATCAACTTTCTCA
>JAHFQL010000080.1 GCA_023259315.1 Candidatus Woesearchaeota archaeon
CCGACCACAACGTGGGAAAAATTTATGTTCTGAGAATCTTCAAAAAGTCTATGCCCAAAAGGCATCAAACTGGGCTTGTCGAAAAGAGGCTTCGGACGTTAAGTCCGGGGAGTTTCACTTATATTGTGAGACGGCCTGAGCGATTAAGCGGTTTGCAGGGTCGCTGTCGCTAAAATTCCAAGCATTTTTCATCTTTATCCAAATGTAAACGTATAAATCTTGAAACCTTTTCCTTGGACATTGATGTTTACAGCATGCGTGTCATAGTCTGCAGCAGAAGCCAAATTATACAATTTGAATTCCTTGATTTTAGTTATGCTGGAATTATTAGCAAAAATGGTGTCCAATCCTTTGGTTTTGTCATTTAATTTATCATTATCCAAAAATATGTACGCTGTGGATTCGTTGTCGGAACCAGCAACTATGTTGATTTTTTTGGCCTCGAATATCAGCAATATTGAGCCGTCATCGCCAGCCAATTCCAGATTGTCTGCATTGTTTTTCCACTTTCCGGACAGGTAGACATAATTTTTAGAAGCATGCTGCGGGAATTCATATCCAAAAATTTCATCTGGCTTCGATTCTTGGTATCCAAGGCTTCCTCTTGAAAACTGATATCCAAAATAAATCTCCGGAGTTCCAATTTTTTTATATTCAAAATCAACTGCATCACCTGGTTTTTGTATTTGTAATTGTACGCTGCTGTTCTTGTGTTCCCTTTCCATCTTATCTTTCAGCAGTTCCTGTATCATTGACTCTGTTTTATCATAAGAGCCTTCTCCAATGTGGTCGTGCCTTATGTATCCATCAATATCAATCAAAAATTCGTGCGGCCAGTACCTGTTCTGGTAAGCGCTCCATGTTGCATAATTGTTGTCTTGGGCCACAGGATATTTTATTTTGTAATCATTTACAGCCTTAAGCACATTCTCATATTTCTTCTCGAATTCAAATTCTGGGGTGTGAACACCAACAATAACAAGCCCCTTGTCCCTGTATTTTGCGTCCCAGCTTTTCAGGTAAGGCAAGGTTCTTATACAGTTTATGCAAGTGTAAGTCCAGAAATCAACCAAAACTACTTTGCCCCTAAGCTGCTCAATTTTTAGCGGTTCTGAATTTATCCATTTATCTATGCCGAAAAAATCAGGAGCTTTTGGATATTTTGTTTCTTTTTCCTCATCAGTGTTGACATTTGTTTTATCAGGATTAACTTTCTTGGATTGTATAAAAATAATAGATGCAACTATGAAAACTACCACAACCAAAGCCACAAAGGGTTTTTTTATAAAATTCATTTTATTATTTGACTTTTTTAATCTGCACTTGCTGTTGCTGTGGTGGCGAGATACGACAAAAATCCTGGCACTAATGGAAGAACGCACGGGCTCAAGAATGACACTAATCCTGCAATAAAGGCAATAAAAAGATTCACAAGATTTAAGGAGTTTATATCTGCTCCACCGTGTATTCCAAATAATGATGTAACTTTATAATTAAGCGAAGTTATTATCTTAACAGCTGTTTCTGAATTGGAAATCCTGCTTAATTGACCCGCAAAGATTAAAATTCCTATTATTATCAATATTACGCCAAAGGCATATTGAAAATATTTTAGTAGCCATTTTCCCGCTTTGTTAATCAGGTTTTGCGCTTGTGTTGTAAAAAAGCCAACTAAAAGAAATGGTATCCCCAACCCGAGTGTATATGCTAACAATAAAGCAAATGCACTGGAAGATTGCGTGCTTGCCAGCGCTAATATTGCACCTAATGCTGCAGTAACACATGGTGTCCATCCGATTGCAAACGCTGCTCCAAAAACAAACGACGTAACATAACTATATTTGAACTTTTTTCTTACATGAAATTTGTGCTCTCTTTCAAGAAAGGGAATTCTTATCAGTCCTAGCAAAAAGAATCCAAAAAAGATAATTATGGTTCCGCCCACATAACCAAGCCAATTTTTCACGGTGTATGCTACATTAGAAAGCACGGTTTGCAGCAATACCCCAACTATAGAAAAAATACTACTAAAACCTAAAACAAAAAAAAGGCTATTTATGAAAATTGACCATCGATTTTTGTCCATTTTTGATCCAATTGTCCATATCCTTTAATGTTTTAATTCCTGCCATAATCCAATAATATTCCCCTCGGTATCTTTGCAATAGGCAGAAAGTCCCATATCTCCTACTTGAAATTTTGGCTTGACAATCTTTCCGCCTGATTTTTCAAGACTCTTGATAGAAATGTCAATATTTTTGACGCCAATAGTAATGACCGGAGAGGTGATGGGTGCCTGGCGCTGAAGCATTCCTCCGTTAATAGCACCTTTTTCCATGTGCATTTGTTTGTCATCCACTGGAGTAGTATAGACCAAGGTATACTTCATCAGGGGAATAATATTTATTTTCCAACCGAATACTGTTTGATAAAATTTTTCTGCTCGGGTCATATTGTCCACCGGTATTTCAAAATGTACTACCCTATCCATTCGTATCACCTTTTTGATTGTTTTTTAAAATAATTAAATTTTGGACAATTCTGTCAGGTATCTCTGCCTGTCCCATGAATCTGGTGCTTTAAGCACTTGTTTTCCATCTTTTATTATAACCTTTGTGTGTTGATAAGGTACTTGGAATTGCTGCGCCAATGCTTTTGCATCATTGTTGTCTTCGCCGTCATTGTAATGTACCCTAAATCCAACCAAGTTTGGATCTTTTAGTTCATTAAATGCAGCCATTGTTTCAGGCTGCTCTTTCTTGCATAGCGGGCACCAGCTCGCATAAAAATAAAGCAGTATTTTCTTGTTTTCCTTTAAAGCTTTATCATAATCTTCTTTGTTGAATTCAAGATATGGGGATGTTGTACCCGCCAAGATCTTGCTCTTGTAAGATGATTCCATCATTTCTCCCTTCATCATTTCGCCAGCTTTCATGAAAGAGCCATCCATCCAGATGGATTCGTTTTCATGAAGCATCATGGTTGTGCCATTCTTATAAATAATCTGTCCGTTTGCCATTATCTTTGCGCCATTGTCAAGTACCACTTCCTTAATCATCATACCTTTTTCATTTTCCTTTTCATCAACAATAACCATATGGCTATTCTTCATCATGAATCCTTCATTCATTTTTTCCATCGATTCCTTATTAATATTTTCATTTGGTTTGATGGGAGAATCATTTTGTATTTGACCCAGAGTGCATCCAAAAATAACTACAATAAGAATAACAAAAATACCTAACAAATAATTTATTTTCATTTCAACCACCTCATTCCCAAGTTATTTTTAACAATATGCCAAAACCTATTGTTTGCAAAAGAGTTAGGGTAAAGACATGAATTTCCACTTCTGGAGCATAATAGTTCATCATAGTTATAAAATAATATAATGAAATAATATTCTGTATCAAAAATAAAAGTGCAAAAACAAATAACCCAATTGTAAAATTGGATTTTATCTTTCTTAAGTTTTTATAATAGATGAACAGCAGTCCAAGTAATAATATTGTTGAAATTCCTGTTAAGGCAGTTGTTATGTTCATTATCAATGATTCCATAGAAATAGACAAGTAAGTTTCTATTTATCTACTTTTTCCCAAATTTGTCCCAAATCTCACTGAATATTGGCAAATTTGGTTTCATAATTTCAGATAGAAAATAAACTGCGCCATAATTGCCTTTGTTTATTGAGGTTATTATGTTATTTTTTTCAAGGACCTTGAGGTGGTGCCTTACCGTTTTGTAATCCAGATTGAGCGTTTCCGCTATTTTGTTTGCATTTGAAGGATTTTTATTTATCAAATCTAAAATTTTTCCCCTTGTTTCACCGCCTTTTGTGCCTGCTATCAAGTACCACAACAAGTTTTTCATTGAGAACCGGATTTTTATAGGATTTTTAAGGTTTGTGTACAGGATTCTCAAATTCAGTATAAAATTTATAAATAAGTTAATTGATACATCCATAATGGCAAAAGAAGTTTACATTTTTATTGATGAAAGTGGAGATTTAGGCAAGCATGGAACTAGATATTTTGTGATAGCTGCACTATATACTATTAGCCCTAAAATTATTTATAATCTAATAAAAAGGATTCGGCAAAGGAAATTGACTAAAAAAATTAAGGATTTGAATGAAATAAAAGCAAATAATTCCGATGATGTTGTCAGAAATTTTGTCCTGAACAAATTGGCTAGTGCAGACTGCGAGTTTCATATCATAGCTGTTGATAAATTACAGGTTAAAGATTATTTGTTTGAAAAGAAAAGTAAACTTTACAATTATATTGCAGGCATCCTTATACAGCATGCGCAGATAGGTTATGATGATATAAAAATACTTATTGACAAGAATAATTATTGACAAGAAAGACAGAAGCAGCTTATTAAGGGATGATTTTGATGAATATATAAAAATTATAGAATCAAATGGAATGCAAAAATAACGATTGAGCATTTGGAATCAAACCAAAACCTTGGACTACAGGCAGTGGACTTTATTGCGTGGGCTGTCCACAGAAAGCTTAATACTGTGGATGATAAGTTCTACAAAATCATAGAAAGGAAAATTACAAGTTTCATAAATCTTTGGAAAGATTAAGAAAAGTTTGCGGACCCCAGACCCACCAAAGCGTGCACCTCAAGGTACACATGGGATTCCGGAATTTACCCGCAATATTAGATATATGCCTCCAGATACATAAACTTTTGTCTGTATAACCACACAAACAAATTATATTTAAATACTTATTTACTGAAGTTTTGTAAATTCATTTATAAATAAAAATATAAGGAAGAACGTTCATTTGTAAGTTGGTGACCGACAAATGAAACAAGTCCTTCCAAAGCTAAAAGAAGTCAACAAATATTTAAGTTTTTTGAAAAAGTGCTTTACAAAGCCACAATTTAACCATGTAAAGAATTACGTTGGAGGGCTAGTTGCCCTCAATAAGAAGACAATAAAAAGCATAAGTGCCCCCTCAAAAGAAGAGAAATCTTATCAAATATTAAAGTGTAAACTAATAATCAAATTGAACATTTGTGTAACGAAATAGAAAAGTTTATATACTATAGTAGTTTATATAGTTGCTATGGCAACAACCATACAAGTAAGCGAGAAATTAATTAAGGAACTTAAACAGAGAAAATTATATGATAAAGAAAGCTATGAAGAGTTAATCTGGGATTTGCTGGAAGACAGCATGGAACTATCTGAAGAAACAAAAAGGCATATAAAAGAAGCCGAAAAAGAAATCAAAGAAGGCAAGACCGTGCCACTTTCTCAAGTCAAGAAGAATTTAGGCTTGTAAAATGTATAATATTGAATTCTCAAAGATTGCTGAAAAACAATTTTATAAACTAGAAAGAGAAGTACAGTCAAGGATTATTTCTGTACTTGAGAGAATTAAGATAAGACCATATAATAATGTAAAGAAATTGGTTGGCAACCCCTACTTTAGATTACGGGTAGGAGATTATAGGATTATTCTCGATATCAAAGAAACCAAATTGATTATTTTTATTATTGAAGTAGGACACAGGAAGAATATTTATAATTAGTCAGCAGTGGGCTAAGCCTCCCCACGTTAGTGGGGTAAATGAATGCCCACAATGTGCGTAAGCACATCAAAACTTATTTGAGTTTTCTCTTATATATTTTGCAACAACCTCTGCA
>JAHFQL010000081.1 GCA_023259315.1 Candidatus Woesearchaeota archaeon
CTGAGCAGATATTTGAAGGGATAACAATGCTTGTTGGCGCTTTCTTGCTGACAACAATGATATTATGGATGATGCAGCAAAGGCACATTTCAAAAAATATTGAAGGAAAGGTTGAAAGGCATTTAATGAATGCACAGCCATTATTCTCGCATATTGGAATTTTCCTGATTATATCGATAGCAATCATAAGAGAAGGTGTTGAAACCGTTATTTTCCTCAATGCAGTAAACTATGCAAGCGGCATAAACTTTTTTGGAGGAACTTTGGGAATTATTGCAGCTGTTGTTGTCGGCTATTTATTTTTTGTAAGCACCAAAAAAATAAACCTTAAAAAATTATTTGGCATCAGCAGCATTTTATTGATACTGTTTGCAGCCGGCTTGATGGTTCATGCGTTTCATGAGCTTGAAGAAGCGAACCTAGTCAATGGAATAATCAACCCATTATTTGATATAAATAATATTCTAAATGAAAATAGCTTAGTTGGCAGCTTTTTGAAGGGATTGTTCGGCTACACCGGAGCTCCAAGCTTGCTGGAAGTTCTTGTTTATGTTTCATATTTGGTTTTGATTTTCTACTTGTATAGAAGAATTGAAAGTTCTAGGGTAAAGGCAAATTCTTGATTTAACACAAAACTATAAAAACCATTAAAAAATTCATTTCTTGATGAAAAACTTATTGTGGTATTTAGTAGCAGGCACAAGAGGGGGTGAAACAAGAGGCAAAATCATTGAATTACTAAATAAAAAACCATCCAATGCTAACAAAATTTCTGAGATTCTAAAGCTTGACTATAAAACGGTAAGGCATCATCTTGAAGTCCTTGAAAAAAATAACATAATTGTTGCAGTTAACAAAGGAAATTATGGATCTGTCTACTTCTTGTCAGAATTGATGGAATCAAATATCAAAGTTTTTGGCGGGATTTGGGCACAATTTGGGAAAAAGTAGATAAACAATATGTTCATTCTAATTTTAGGTGATTCAAAATGGACATGAAAGACATGAAGATGAAAGATATGATGGAAAATGCGGAAATGAATATGAAAAACATGAAGATGAAAATGAAGGACATGCAGATGAAGATGAAAGGAATGAAGTGTCCTTGCGGCTCAGGAGAAATGGCAACCAACTGCTGCATGGCTTAAGAAGGAAAGTTTAAATACTTTTCTTTCTTTTATTTTATTATTGAAAAATGCTAATGAATATTACGACAATTTTAACTATAGTTTCTACATTCTTGTTATTGACCTTGATGTATGTTTATTATAGAAACCTCAAAAAAATCAAGTCAAAATTTACAATTGGATTATTTATTTTTGCATTGTTATTTTTGCTGCAAAATTTGGTTTCTTTATATTTTTATTTGACTATGATGAGTTACTATTCTCCTGAGGTTGAGGTTCATGTTTTCATATTGACACTATTGCAGACAGTTGCGTTCTTGATATTGTTAAAAATAACGTGGGAATGAGGTGGTTGAAATGAAAATAAAACATTTGTTAGGTATTTTTATTATTCTTAGTGTACTTGTTTTTGGATGTACTCAGACATCAACAACATTGCCAGCAGTAAAAAAAGATGCAATGATGGAAAAAACATCGATGGAAGAGAATGAAATGGCAGAAATAGGTTTTGAGATGAAGAATGGCAAGATGATAATGGTTGACGCTAAGACAAAAACAGAAAATTCCATGAACAAAGACGCGACGTTAAATGACGGCACAAAAGTTATGACAAATGGCAAGGTAATCAAAAAAGATGGCACTACTTTCATTCTTAAGGAAGGTGAATCAATCTGGATGGATGGCATATTTATGAAGGCAGGCGAAATGATGAAAAATGAAAGCATGATGAAAGAAAATTCAATGATGGAATCGGAATACAAGGGGCAAGTCCTTGCTGGAACGACAACAAAATATCTTGACTTCAATAAAGCTGACTATGACAAAGCATTGAAAGAAAAAAAGAAAATATTATTATACTTTTATGCAAATTGGTGCCCAATATGCAAGCTGGAGCAGCCACAAACATTCGCTGCTTTTAATGAAATAAAAGATTCTGATTTAATTGGATTCAGGGTTAATTATAGAGATTCAGATACAGACGCTGATGAAGAGGAAATTGCAAAAGAATTTGGAGTGGGCTACCAGCACACAAAAGTTATTTTGAAAAATGGTCAAAGAGCTGGTAAATTTCCAGATTCATGGGACAAGCAAAGATATCTGGATGAATTAGCAAAGGTTTAATATGCATACTAACAGATGGTCAATATTTATAAACAGCATATTTTTTGTTTTAGGATTCAGCATAATCTTTTCTTTGTTGGGGGTGCTGTTGCAGACAGTGCTTTCAAATATAGCCTACTCAGTTCAAAATTGGCTTGGCTATGTCGGCGGCTCGATAATTATTTTTTTTGGATTGTACATGCTTGGACTAATCAAGATTGGATTTCTGGAGAGAGAGCATAAACTAAAGATAAAAAGAAGATTTAAGTATTCATATGCGACTTCATTTATATTTGGCGCAGCGTTTGCTGTTGGATGGACACCATGCGTGACTGCTGCCTTGGGAGCAATCCTTGCACTGGCAAGCACTCGTGCATCAAGCGCTTTTGTCCTGTTGTTCGCTTACACTTTAGGACTGGGAATACCATTTCTTTTAGTCGGCCTTTTTACAACCCAAGCTCAAAGCATCATCAACAAAACTGGAAAATGGTTGAAATACTTTCAATATTTTTTTGGCGTGCTTTTAATAATATTAGGCATATTCATTTTCACCAACCAACTGAGCAGAATTGCAAATTCTGAAATTGTTACAAATTTTGTAATTTCATTGAATGGTAAGCTAATGTCAGTTCTTGGGATTAATATTGGCGGTTCTGAGATATCATCGCTTAATTTGATTAATTTAGCAATTGCATTTGGAGCAGGGCTTGTCTCATTCTTGAGCCCTTGCGTGCTTCCAATCATTCCAGGATTTTTATCTTATCTTGCAACCACAGCAACTGCAAACGCAGAAAGCGAAAACAATTGATAGAGTTTTATGAAAAAACCAACTTTTATCAAAAAACCATTTTTAACTTTGGTTATTGTTATTTTTGTAGTTGCAGCTATTTTTTATATTGAAGCACAAAAGCCAAAAATTAATATAAACAATAAAAACGAAATTAATCAAAAACAATCGAAATATCCAAAAGCCCCTGATTTTTTTGGAATTGCAAAATGGATTAATTCTGAGCCGTTGAAGATGGAGCAGTTAAGGGGAAAAGTTGTATTGGTTGATTTCTGGACTTATACCTGCATTAATTGCATAAGGACATTGCCTTATCTGAAAGATTGGGACAATAAATACAGGGACAGGGGATTGGTGATTGTAGGCGTGCATACTCCTGAATTTGAGTTTGAGAAAAAATATGAAAATGTGCTTAAGGCAGTCAATGATTACCAAATAAAATATGCTGTTGCCCAGGACAATAATTATGTAACTTGGAATCTTTACCAGAACAGGTACTGGCCGCATAAGTTTCTGATTGATGTGGATGGAAATATCCGATACGATCATATTGGCGAAGGCAATTACGATGAAACTGAGAAGATGATACAATTGCTTTTAAAAGAAAGGATGGAAAGGCTAAATAAAAAGAATGGCATTGAAGTTAATATAAGCAAGCCGAAAGAAGCAGTTGATGTTGATGTTTTTGGTGTAAGAACTCCAGAAATTTATTTTGGATACCAGTTTACAAGAGGAAATCTTGGGAATATGGAAAATCCAAAACCAGAAGAGATTGCGGATTATAAATTTCCAAAGTCAGCATCATCAAATAATGTTTATCTTGAGGGAAAATGGAAAAATAATGCGGACAACGTGGAGCTTGCAGGCGATGAAGGTTCTATATTGCTTATATTCTATGCAAAATCAGTAAATATTGTTGCCGGCTCTGAAAAAAGCTCACAAGCTTCTATAATGTTTGACAATGACGTTGAAAATGGAAAAAATAAAGGAAATGATGTTGTTCTTAAACAAAACCAGAGCATTTCAAATATAAAAGAATTTAAGCTTTATAATCTTGGAACTGCAGAAAAATATGATGCGCACATCATAAATATAGATATTACCGGAAAAGGATTCAAGATTTATACTTTTACGTTTGGGTGAAAATTTATTTTACATCTTTTTCAGTTACGAAGTTCTGATGGATTGCGTTCGCAAAGTTTTCTGGGGCTTACGTAATAAAGTAATACTGGGCTTTGATATATTTTTGTAAATTTTTACTCAATGATACTACTTAAAAATCATTAAACTTTATAAATAGTTAAATAATTCTGTTAGTATGGTAAAAAGTTCGGAATTGAAATCACCTTTTGCCGATTTTGATTATAACGATGATACTAGACATGACAGTACAGTTAAACAAGGTATTCTTTATACAGTTAGAATACAAGAAGTTTTTGACCAGTTAGGTCAATTGGAATTAACTCCTGAAGTAGTTTCATTTGTAAGAGAACCAAATATAAGGTCAAGATTGGAAGATATAATTAGAGCACCAAGTAGATTTAGCTTAACTTCTTCAGAGCTGCCATTTTTGATGAGAGCAGAACTAGTAGATGCTTATTTTCAATTTAAAATAAGTCAGCATTTGCGGCAGTTTGGTGAAATTGAAATTTATCTTACACAAGGTGAACGTGATCTTTTTGCGAAGCCCATAGGAACAGAAGTGATAAGAAGGCTGGGGAAACGTGCCGATGAGTCTCTCAAACAACAAATTATGCAGCTTTTGGCTTCCGGAGTTAATTATGCAATTTACGATATTGTTTTTGATAGAAACTTTGGATCTTCTGATATTACAAGAACACTACATGACCAAGCAGGAGATCATGTGACATCAGCATTAGTGCCTCATCCTTCATCTGAACTTGCTGTTAGTCATTTAGGAGGAAGAGAAGCTGTTGACAGTACTTTACTATTCCATGCAATGTTTAGGAGCAAACCTGCAACTGACAAGGAAAGGGCAATTTATTATGATGGAATGCGTAGAATTTTCCAGGTAGATGGCAAATTACCAGCAACAGGAAAATATAATGTAATAAAATTAAGCTTAGAAAAATATGGTACAATTCCACCGGCATATAGGAAAGTTATACATAACCATTTAATTCGTAACTTGATGGATGCTCAAAAAATACAAGAGGTGGCTTCAGCATTTCCTGGAGAAATTGATGCCTCTTTAGGTAGGTATCTTTTTGTGCTTGGTGGTTTTTTAGAAGCTAGAAATACTGGAATTCGGATGGAAGGAGATAAGTCTTATTTTGATTATGACCCATCAAAAGATTTAGAAGACATTGCTATGGGTGCCCAATATCTTCTTCGCAAATTTGCAGAACGAAGTGGAACAGCTTTAGTTCCTTTAAATACACAGTCAGCTTCTGATAGAAGAAGGTCAGAGCACAATGTGAGTTTCTTTCAAATGTTGGGTGCTGATGCTGAGTATGAAGAGTTTTGGAAAAGAGAACCACCAAAAATGACAGCCTCTAATATATTTGAATTATTTGGAATAACAGAACCAAGAAAACAACAAGAATTCTATAATGCTTATCAAAGATTGTTTGGTGAAGAAGGTTTCGAAGGAGGGACTGCTGAGGAATCATGGGTTAGAGCTGTA
>JAHFQL010000082.1 GCA_023259315.1 Candidatus Woesearchaeota archaeon
TTCCATTTCAATATTTTATAGCCGTCAAAAAGCCAGAAAGGTATCATATTGAACAAGGCAAGCCATGAATTTATTACAAACCCGTAATAAGCCAAAGACTTAAACAAAGTTGAAAGCGGAAGAAAAGTCAGAAGCAAGAAAGTGAAAGCCAAGGCAAGGTTAACGACGGGCCCGGCTGCTGAAATTTTGCCGTTCTTTGTTTCATTAATCCTGCCGGAAATCATGACAGCCCCAGGAGCTGCAAAAATAAATCCGAAAAATGACATTGCTATGGCAAGGAGCAGCATGCTGTCAAAAGACCTGAACTCGGCAAAGCAGCCGTATCTTTGAGCCACAAATTTATGCCCCAGCTCGTGCAGAAGAAAGCCTGTGCCTACAGTCAATGAAGCAATAATAAATCTAGTGTAGAAGTTAAATGAGCTGCCACCCATAACAATTGCAAATGCAAATGAAACCGCAACCCATGCTTTTAGAATATCCCTAAGCTCTCTTTCAGAAGTGTTTATATCCCCAAGCTTGACTTGCTTTTGGTTGTAACGCATTTTAGAACTTAAGTGTCTACAAAAATCTTATGCTTTTCAGTGCCTTCCAGTTCTTGCAGTATTCTTTTGATGATTGTTTTCTCTGGATCCGGCATCAATTTTACCCTGTTTTTCAAGTCATCAAAGCTTTCAAACGGCTTTTCCCTTCTGGTTTCTATTATTTCCCACATGTGCTTCTTTCCCAAGCCAGGCAGCAGCTCAAGCTGATGCATTCTTGTGCTTAAGGGTTGGGCCTTGTTGAAAAAATCCACAAATTTCTTCTCATTCTTCTTGACTATATCCCGTATGGTCAATTCCAGCCCAGACTTTGCAGTTGCTGTTAATTTTGACACGGGCATTTTGCCAACAATATGATGTATCTTGTCCCTTTTCCCGTCTCCAATGTACACCTCTTCCATGGGCTGCAAATGAACGCCTTTCTTTGGCACTAATTCAAGAAGCACAAAATGCTCTTTTCCTATGGATTGTGCTATTGGCGTCTTCATATACAGCGGCCTTTCATCATAATGATAGCCGTTTGGCAAGAAATCCAGCACAATCGCTATTTCTTCCTTTGACCTGTCTGATTTTTCAATGTTTTCCATTTTTCAAACCGTTATTATTGACGTAAGGTTGTGTATTTCTTCCTTGGCTTCATTGCCGATTCTGAATCTTTTCATTGAGGCGGCTTTCTCACCCATTATCCTGAGCAATTCTGACTTTTCCTTTATAAGATGCATTATTTTTTTGCTTATCTTTATTTTGATTTTTTTGTTTTTTTTGAGCTGGCCAAAAATTATTGCCTCTTTGGCATAGAGATGCTCGAAGTATGACAAAAGTGCAAACACCCTTGCAACCCAGTGTGTGAATGTCGGCTCTTTCATCAAGCCGAAGCTAGCCGCTTTTGGAGGCGGCAACTTAGCTTCCAAATGCTCCAAAAGCGCTGATTGTTTTCTCAAAATCAAGCCAATGTCCTTAACCTCAATCTTTTCTTTTGTCAATACCTTTTCGCCCCTATGGACATATTCACTTAATAATTTTTTATCAAGCATTGCTGCTTCTTCTATGAGCTTGTAGGCAGTGTATTCCAATGCTTCCAGCTCATCTCCGGCAATTGCATTTTGTTGCCTTAATCTTGCATCATTGCTTAGTTTCATTTTTGAAATCCCAAGTTCCTTTAAAAATACAGCTTCAACATAGTAGTTTATGCTTCTTAGCTTTATTATAATTTGCCTTATGCTGTGCAGCCTTTTTTTGAGCATTGCAAAGGTTTTTGCATTAAACTTTTTCTTGTCTACTGAAAATGCAGCCACAATTGAGCCATGTAATTTTTTAATCAATATGTTTTTTTTCCTCTCAATTGATATATCGCGTTTTAGCAGTATATTACCAATATCATCAATTTTTGAATAATTTTTATTGTTGAAATTCCTTGCCAGCCGGTTTATTTCTTTAGCCAGTCTTTTATTTAAGTTAATGTGTTTTTTATTTATTACCACCACCATTTTTAGTTACAGAAGTTTTTGTATTTATAAAGATTATGCATAAATAAGCAGAGAGTTACTTTTTTTCCAAGAATTCATTGATTGTGTCTACAATTTTTTTCATTGATTCATTGTTTATTGTGATTGTGTAGCCCTGAAGAATGACCTTAAGGTCGTTTACAGTAGTTGGAGTAATGTCAATTATTTTGTGGATTATGTGCTCCCTTAGCCTTGGTATATTAAGCTTCATTATCTTATCGAAGAGTTCATCGGCATTTTTATGCACTGCAATCTGGTTTAGGTATTCTTCTGTTTTGTTGGCCCTGAAATTGAGCTCGCTGTACTTTTTTTTTATGTTTTCCAGTTCTTTCTTCAGCTGATACGAGTCTATTGGAGTTTCTGAAACAATTTGAGTGTCTGCCATTTTTATGCCTTCTTTAAATGCACAGGATGCACTATAAGTGTTTTATCCTTGCCCAAATCATTTATTGCCACTTCGTAGCATTTGCCCCTCTTGCTTTTTATAATTCCTGTTTTGCCCATAAAACGCGGATGGTACATTCCTTTCTGGACAGCAGGTTCTACGCCACAGTAAACAGTGTCTCCTACATTAAAGGACTGGAAATATTTTGTAAGACTAATCTTGCCCTTTGTGTTCCTTTCTTTTCTGAACTTATACCTACTTTTTCTTCTTAAGCCACCTATTCTCTTGGTCATTTTAGTTTAATTTGGAACTCTGGCTATTATAAAAAGGTTTCTGTGTTCAATGGGCGGGCAATTTTCAATTTTTGACCTTTTTATGCCTATAAACATGAATTTATGGATTTATGGCCAAGTTTACCACAGGGAATGTGTACGCCCACTAAAATTAACTCAATTATTTATAGACTTGTTGTAGTATAGGCTAAAATCCCTTCCCATACCAAAATTGCTGATATCAATAGCTGCTTCGCAAATTCCCTTAAAGTCATTTCCTAGGGAAGAGCATGCGTTTACCGCAACTTCTCTATCATAAACATTTATCATTCCAATAGCGCCTTCTATGCACATCCTTTGATCAATGTGATCTCCATAACTACAAATTTCAGGTAGTTTGCTAATGTTGTCAAATATTGGTTTGGAGAAGCCAAAACCCAGCCCATGGAAGCATCCTCTTCTTTGGTTTGAATTGTTAAGCTCAAGGCAGATTTTTGCAACTTTTTTGAAATCAGTTTTTCCAGCAGGATATTCCCTTCTTAGTTTATAGCGGTAACATGCAGCAGGAAACTCATTATACATATTGCATGGATATAAGTTTGGCTGGCCTTTATCCAGTTTCCCAAATGATATATCACGCTCCATAAAAACGCCAGTGGCGCAGTAGTATATCGGGCCAGTATCATTGTAAAGATTGCAGTATTCAATTGATTTGCTGATATTGTAGTCTGCCAGAAATAATAAGGCATGCCCTAATCCGTGAATACACCCGCCCTTTCCAATTTGATTTTTTACTTTTTTTATATCACAAACATGCACCACTTTGTCTCTGATGCCCTCCAATTCTACATGCTCGTATTCATTTGATATACTTTGGTTAAAGAACCCCATCAATACTCCGTGAAAACATCCGGTAGAGCATCGCCCTTTGCAGATAAGAGTTGATTTGGCAATATCCATTGTCTTTTCAAAAATCACTCTTCCTAAATTGTGGCCTTTCGAATGGCAAAATTTATCTTCCTCAATGGCATCAAGCATAGTATCAGGGCCTATTTTATCGTAATAATCTCTAAAAATTTGGATAGGCGTCTCATAAGGATATTCATTGCTTATACGCCTGAATTCAGCTACATATTTGTTGTCTGCTTGTTTTGAGTTAATATAATTTTTCTCTGGCTGGTTTTCCATCCATAATTCATCTAATTCATGCTCATCAGACGAACTGGATAATTCATTGCTAGAGTTAGTGTACCTATAAAATTCGTTGAATAGTATGCTAATTCCAAGTAGTATTAGAATCAATGAAATGCCAGTATATAACTTTTCTTTCATGTATAAATTTATTTAACCGCAGTATAAAATCCTTTCTTTATCTTGGAGTTGCATTTGACGGTTTTTCTTTTTACTACTCCCAAGAATAGAAAGATTTATATATCTGCTAATGTACGAGAAAATTAATTTAAATAGTATTAAGGCATAATGAAAAGGTGATTTTAAATGGGATTTTTAAGCAAACTAAAGGAAAAATTAGGAACAGGCTCTAGTTCTCAGATGTTTGATGAAGCCGAGCATGGCTATGTTGAACTTGGAAGCGAAAGCCACATAGATACAAAATCAAAACTTACAGTGAGGCCTTTTGTGATTGAGGAGTTCGAGCATATAAAGCCGATACTTGATTCTTTAAGGGAGGGGCACACAATTGCTTTAATCAATATCAAGCCTTTGAAAGACAAGGATTTGGTTGAGCTCAAGAGAGCCATCAACAAATTGAAGAAGACATGCGATGCAATCGAAGGCGACATTGCTGGGTTTGGAGAGAACTGGATTGCAGCTGTGCCAAGTTTTGCCTACATATACAGGGGCAATAAAGCAGCCAAAGAAGAAGGCAAGAAAGCAGAAGGCATGGAAGTAAGTGAGTACGAGGAATAAGTTTATTTTTCTGTTTTGATTTTTTCAATAATATTTTCTAGTGCTTCGGTAGTGATAATTCATTTATTTCAATTTTATTAAAAGAGTTCTATCTGTATAAATATTAGTATCAATACAAATCTTAAAATAAATAAATCAGTTCCCAAAAACCGCAAATTATAAAAATAAATCATTTTATTAATAGTTTATGCCGAAAGAAGAAGTTGCTGAGGATTTTGAGCACCAGCCATGCCCCTTATGTAATCAAAAAACTTTAATTTTGACAGAAAGGGAAACTGAAGTGCCTTACTTCGGCAAAGTTTATCTTTTTTCCATGACTTGCAACAACTGCAAATACCACAAGGCAGATGTTGAGGCAACAGAGCTGAAAGAGCCTGTAAAGTTTGAGTTTGAGATTGCAAGCGAGGAAGACATGAAAGTAAGGGTTGTCAAGTCATCTGAAGCTACTGTGAAAGTGCCCCACATCACCACAATAACACCAGGACCTGCAGCTCAAGGCTACGTAACCAATATTGAAGGCATATTAAACAGGATAAAATACCAGATAGAAGTTGCAAGGGATACTGCAGAAGACGATGAGGACAAAAAGAAGGCAAAAAATCTGCTTAAAAAGCTGACAAGGATAATGTGGGGACAGGAAAAGCAAAAGCTGATTATGGAAGATCCAAGCGGAAACTCTGCAATCATAAGCGACAAGGCTGTTAAATCTCCATTAAAAGTAAAGGTTGAAAAATAATTGGGTGACTTAAATCATAAAAATAGGCATTATTGGCGGTTCCGGGCTTGAAGATCCTAAAATACTGAAAGATTCCAAAGAAATAAATGTATCGACGAAATTTGGAAACCCGTCAAGCGCCTTAACAATTGGAAAGATAAACACTGTCGATGTTGTACTCATATCTAGGCACGGGAAAAAACACACAATAAATCCAACAAATGTCAATTACAGGGCA
>JAHFQL010000083.1 GCA_023259315.1 Candidatus Woesearchaeota archaeon
TCGGTATATTACTTGGCATATTGTATGAAATCCACCCCTGCCTGCCGATAAAAGCAAGGTACATTGATTCGTAAGAATTAATAAATGTCGTACCGTTAGGAACTTTGTCTACAGTGCCTTGCGAATATGTGCCTGAATCGTATGTCGCAAAGAAATGATTATGCATTAGTCCATCAATGCAATTTCTTATTCCCAATTGGATTTCAGTTTTGTGCCTCGCTTGTTCATCAACTGAAGATTCGCGCAGGCGTGATCCGCTAGGAACGCCAATGGCCGCTCCAATTAAAATTCCAATTGCAATATCTCTAAATGATACATTGCCGCGCAATTTCTCCGTAATTTTTGAAATTTTCATTTTGATTCAATTAACCTGATATGATTTTTTTGAATGTGCTATTGGATTTACCGTTAATAATTCTGTTTTTTGATAAGCGTCCAAAAGCCCTTCCAATTGCGGGGTTCTGGGCATTTGGCCATCAATGGAATAGCTGTAGCTTGAACTAACTCTGTAAGCATGCAATAAACTTCCTTTCATTTCTATTGGAATGTATGTCACCAGAATCTCATCAGCATTTTTTGCTCTTGGGTCATTGCCGATGCCAAATGCCAGTTTTCCTGCTATCGCCCTGAACAATCCTATAGTCGCGTCTTCCAATGGCATAGCCGCTACTGGTATTCTTGAAACATTAAATTCAGCAAAATGGCTGGTTAGGCTGTCCTGATTTGCGCCTGCGGCTTCGACAAATTTTTCTATTGGAATACCGAGCTTAAGCCTATATGGAAATATTTTATTATCTAAAATTATAATTCCACTATAATCCATTCCGCCCCTTAAGTGCCTTATATATCCGCTAAAGTTAATTGGTTGTGACATTTTTAAGCTACCTTGCTAATATTTTTGAATGTTTTTCATTTTCAAAATAATCCATTTCATGTTATTTTTTAAATCAAAATTTACATTTCATAATTACCAGCAAGTAGTCACTCATATTTAAATATTACCTCCTCCTATAGGAGTTAGTAAAATGGAAACAGAGTTGCTGCAGAAAATAGGCCTGAACAAATCCGAAGTCAAGGTTTACTTGAAATTATTAGAGCTTGGCTCGTCCACAACAGGTCCGATAATGCATCATGCGAAAGTTTCTTCTTCAAAAATATACAATATACTGGCAAGGTTGATTGAGAAAGGACTAGTCTCATCAGTGATTAAATCAAAAACAAAGTATTATCAGGCATCATCGCCGGATTCTTTGCTGAATTACATCAAAGAGAAAGAAACAGAACTTAAAAAACAAGAAGAACAAATTAAAACTATTATACCCCAGCTTAGGCTGAAGCAAAAATTGCTGGAAAACAAGCAGGAGGCGCAAATATATTTAGGGTGGAAAGGTTTTATGAATGCGCTCGGTTTTATTCTTGAAAACCTGAAAAAAGGCGATGATTACATTGCATTTGCACAAACTTCCCATGAAGAAGAATCGAAAGAAGTAAAATTATTTTTTATCCAGTATCAGCGTAAAAGGGAAGAAAAAAAACTGAATATTAAATTAATAGCTGACAAATCTCAAAAGCATATTTTCGGCTCAGAGCCTTATGCAAAATTCAAAAATTTCCATGTTAAATATATAAAAAATTCTCTGCCCGGTATTGTGATGACTAAAGGGCATATTTTTATATCTACTTTTGAGCCTTCTCCTGTTGGAGTAATAGTCTCTTCAAAGGAAATCGCAGAATCATTTAGAAAATATTTTTATAACGAATGGAAAACAACTGAAAAATAAATTCACAATCTATTTAAATCATTCATTTTCTCATTCTTCTTATGCCAAAGCACAATGTTTCCAGAACAATGTCAACACAGCATCCTGACAATGTAAACAATCCTTTTTTCTCTGACAGCGCAGAGCTTGGAGGGGAAGACGAGATAAAGGAAGTGTTCTACGCTTTTTCCCACATCCACTCAAGAGAGCAATTGTGGGACTGCGAAGGCAAGGAAGTGGATAATTTTGTTGTCAAGAAATTGCTGACAAAATACGAGCCGTACTTCAAAAAGCATATTTTGGGAAAGGATGTTTTTCTGACTTTGAGAGTGCCAAACCCTTCTGTTGAGAAAAATGAGGCAAAAATCCTGCTTGAAACTCTGGAAAGTATACCTAGAAACTTTGACGCTGCAAAATTATTTTATGTAGATGACATTGCACCTATTTTTGAGATTGCGCTGCCAATGACCACTGACTACAGAGAACTTGTGAGGATAGCAGAATATTACAAGCATTATGTTGTTGGGAAGCAGCACCATAAACTAGGAAATGATGTTACAATTGCTGAATGGATAGGCAAATTCCAGCCGGAAATTTTGAGGATAATCCCACTGATTGAGACCAAAGATAATATATTGAGCCCGGAGAAAATTGTAGAGCCTTTTTTGAAAGAGGAAAAAATCGAAGATTATCAAAGGGTGTGGCTCGCGAGATCTGACCCGGCTTTGAATTATGGAAATCTTGCAACGGTTTTGATGCTTAAGGTTTCATTTCAGAAATTGAGCGAACTAAAAGAAAAATCATCAGTGGATATCTTGCCTATCCTCGGATGCGGAAGCGCCCCTTTCAGAGGCAATTTCAAGCCAACAAACATCAAGAATTGCATTCAGGGCTATCCAAGCGTTTACACTTTTACATTGCAGTCCGCTTTTAAGTATGATTACAACATAAATGAAGTAAACAAAGCTGTGGAATACCTAAATGAATCAAAACCGTCAAGACCCGTTGCTGTTGATGAGAAAAAATGCAACGCCATAATTGAAAAGCTCATGAATGAATACAGGAAACAAGTGAAACTTCTTGTGGATTATATAAACAACATATCCCCCTACATACCATCGAGAAGAAAAAGGAAGCTGCATATAGGCTTGTACGGCTACTCAAGGAGCATTGGCGACCTCAAATTGCCGAGAGCAATAACCTTCTGCGCTGCGCTTTACTCTTATGGACTGCCCCCTGAAATTCTTGGACTGAATGTTTTAGAGGAGAAAGATGTTGATTATATAAAGGATATTTACGCAAATTTTGAGAATGATTTAAGAGACTCGCTGCAGTATCTGAACAAAGATAATTTAAAGATATTTCCCCATGAAATTGCTAAAAAAATAGAAGAAGTAATCAAGATGGTTGATTATGAAGAAAATTCAAAACATAATAAAGTGACTTCAATAATTCTTGACGACTTGAAGAAAAAGGATTACAGATTGTTGACGGAGAATATAACAAGGGCAGGATTTATTAGGGGATTCTTGGGATGACAGGCCCGGGTCTTGGAAGTGGCTCCAGAGGTTTGTTTAGATAATTTTTCCTGAGATAATCCTTAAAATCTCGGGCATCACCTTCTGAGAATAGATCATCAATGCGATGGCTTAGGCTTGCCCGGTTTCTCATGTGGAAGCCAATAGTATACGCATTCTCTTGATGGCCCCTTCTTATATTGATATAACCTAAAAGAGACTTACTATTTGCTTGAGTGGCGCGTTGCCACATTCTATAGTTAACCAAAGTATTGCCCTTGTTGCCCGTATTTTCAGGATTTATATCAAAGTAGAAATGCTGATTTTCAGCGCTTGCATCTTGTGAAAACAGATTGCCATAGTACTCATGCAGCCATTGCCATAAATAATCGAGAAACATATCATCAGTGAATTCCTTATTAAAAGCAATGCATACTATTTTTCCGCTTCTGGTTTCAATTATCCTTTCAAGCATGATTTCTGGAAATCCCGTTTGCTTAAAAATTTATTGCAAACTTTGCTAGTTTATCTATTTCATACGCGCATATGTCCAGTGGAGTATAAAATTATTTAAATGAGCGGGCTATTCTTGTTTATATGACAGAGCCGAAAATTGTATCTTCCTTTTACAAATATGTCAGGATAGAAGACCCTGTAAAGTTGCAACAAGAGCAGCTGGACTTATGCAAGTCATTAAACTTGAAAGGCAGAATACTTCTTGGTGAAGAGGGAATTAATGGCTCTGTTTACGGATTAAAGAAAAATGTTGAAAAATATAAATCAACTTTGAAAAAAAACTCATTATTTTCTGATATTGAATTTAAGGAGCAGGAAACAGATGAACCAGCCTTCAGGAAAATTTTTGTCAGAATCAGGAAAGAAATTGTCAACTCCGGGTTGGAAGTTGATTTGAAGAATACTGCGCAGCATATAGCGCCGCAGCAATTGAAGGAAATGCTTGACAACAAAGAGGACATTGTTCTTGTTGACATGCGCAATGATTATGAATCAAGGATTGGAAAATTCAGAAATGCTATTTCATTGCATATAAAAAATTTCAGGGATTTGCCGAGCGCGGTCAAAGAGATTGAGAATTTAAAAGATAAAAAAATTGTCGCTTACTGCACTGGGGGTATAAGATGCGAAAAGGCATCTGCATACCTCAAAAAAAATGGGTTTGAGAATGTTATGCAGCTTAAAGGCGGCATTTTAAAGTTCGGGGAGGAATTTCCAGACACTTATTGGGAAGGGAAGTGCTTTGTGTTTGACGACAGGCTTGCAATACCATTAAACAAAAAAAATATTGAGCCGTTGAACGATTGTGTTTGGTGCAATGAAAAATGCAATGATTACATCAACTGCCACAATCTGGACTGCGACAAATTATTTATTTGTTGTGAGGCATGCGGAGGAAAACATAATAAAAGCTGTTGTGAAGAATGCTTTAATTCGGAAAGTAGAAGGAAAGAAAGTTTGATAATTAATTCCTGATAATTATATCCAGATTCTTTCTACATCTATCTTGTCAAAATCTTTATCGAAACTTATGATTTCAAAATCACTTAGGCTTGCATGCAAAGCATCTATAGCTGACAAATGCTTTTTGTGCTCGTGCATTTCTGCAATGTTTCCTTTAGAATCCCTAATTGTGATCAGGAGACGGGCGACTTTTTGATCCAAATCTTCAGCAATAGCCTCCATTACCCTTGAAAGCTTCGTGAGGATTTGACTCATACTCTTTTTTCCAGCGATGCAGCAAATTCTGCTGAATATTATTTTCCCTGCAAATCTCAGTTGCAGAACGAGAATCTAACTGCTGGACAACAGATTCCTTGAACTCTTTTGCAAACCTTCTTCGTGAACCCATTTTGTACACCTCATTTGTTTTTTGTATGTTTGGTGTCTCTTAACTATTTGTCTACTTTCAGAAGTTCACTCCAATGACTATTTTAGGTTTAGGTATTGTTTTATTCGATATTGGTTTTAGTTTTGTTAGTATTAAAACTTCAACGAAAACATTAGCTTATGTGTAGGATGCAAGAATTAATGTCCGCTTTCACCATTGCCTCTCTTTAAGGGAGTTTGGTATTGATGATAAAGAATAAACAACCCCACCAGCGATTTTACGTCTAAAGCAGTGTGTTTAAGACCTATGGTTCAACATTGTAAG
>JAHFQL010000084.1 GCA_023259315.1 Candidatus Woesearchaeota archaeon
TTCAATTTTTCTAATAGAGCATCCAAAGTTAATCCTTCAACAGGTGAAATATGCTCAATATCTCTTGTTCTTTCTCTGTCTCTTAAATGGCCCGGCGACCACTTTATATCCCAATAATTAAATGTAAATTCATGCTCTGCAAATTCTGAAAGTGCATCTGGCAGTGTGCCATTCAGATGTACCCTTTCCCATAACTCTTACACCATAAATCATGCAATTTGCGTCTGAAGTTAATAAGCTAAATATAGTGTCTGACTGTTTTGTAGAATCAGGATTGTCTAACGCATAAGCTATTCCAGAATAAATATTTGCCATAGTGGGATGGTATATAATATAATTTATAAACTTTTTTATAGATAATTACTATAGAGTAATAAAATTTAAACCAAATTCTTACTCAAGCTTTTTTTGCATTCATCAACTTTATTAAGTTTGCAATAGTTTTCTTTAATTGTTTCAGATGTTTGTATGCCTGTAAATTTAACTCTGTTATTAACCAGAAATGTAGGAAAAGTCTTTATGCCAAGCTCCTGTGTTAGTTGGTCATCTGAAGAATGCTTTTCAAATTTTACGTCGCTAAAGGCTGCCAAGAATTCTTTTAAATTATTCTCGGCTTTTACGCTTGCAGCGTCTCCGAAAATTAAAAATAAGTCTAGCCTATTTGGAACATTTTCCCTATTGAAATAAAATGTCGAGCCGGCTGCATTTTCGCTCAATATGTAATAATTGTTTCTCTTTGCAAACGCCTGCTTGAATTGGTCAAATGCTGCATTATTTGTTATGTTTTCTTCCAGGATATATGCCGGCAATAATTTTACGCCAGTAATCTCTGCAAATTTTTTGCCTTCATCTGTTTCATAATCGATTTCTTTTGTGTTTAATGCCCCAAACCATGTTTCTAGTATGCTCAAAACTCTTTGTGTGTCACAGTTAAAGCAGTCTTTTCTCCCATTCAGGACTACGACATTTGTCTTTTGTATTTGCTTAATCTCGCACTTTGCATCTTTTTGCCCTGGATTTATGCAGATGCCATCTTGGCCATTCTGCTTGCAGTCTTCGTTTGAATTGCAAACAGCAACAAATTTTACTTGGTTTTTATCTTTTGCATCTTTATCGGGCTTAAATAAGGAATAGGAAAAAAATACAATCAAAGCCAGAACAACAAAAACAACTGCATATTTAAATAATTTATTTTCTTTTTTATCAGTCAAAACTGTTTTTTTAGATTCGATCCGTTTTTCTTCAACAGATTTCAATTCTTCCTGTGGCTTGATTGTTTCTGCTTGCTTATTTTCTTCTTTTTTTTCGGTTTTTTCAAAAAAATTATCGTCATTCTGTTGTTGACCGGCATTTACGTCCTTAAGTTTCTGCTCAACCCTTTCTTTTCCTTTCTCATACTCTTCCTTGTTTATAACTTCAGCTTCATAGCTCTCTTTGAGAAATCTTAGTTCTTGCTCTAGCTTATCTCTATGATCTTGATCGTTCATAAGAATCATAAAAGCGGAATGAAGGTAATAAATAAATCTTTCTAACAGAAGGAAAGTTTTTTGTTACTTATAAGTTTCACTAAAAGCATTTATAACTTATTGCAAGAATTATAAGCATGTACGACATCATCATAGGTCGCAATGAGCCTGACAAGGAAGCATACGGCACATCCGGAGCTGTCTTCGTTGGCAAACATTATGTAACAATGGGTCAGACTGTTTCTTTGTCGAGCAAGGTCTATCTTGATGTTGCCAAGTCTCATGTTGTGTTTATAGTTGGAAAACGTGGTTCTGGTAAGTGTCTTCATGGAGATACATTAATTACTTTAAGCAATGGATTGGAGGTACCGATTAAAGATTTAATTCATAATAAAGACGGCATAATTGCGTTAAATCATGGGCTTAAGCTTACAAATTCCCAAAAAGCTGATTTCTACATGAGAAAAGTCAATAATCTTTTGAATATAAAATTGAGGAGCGGAAAAGAAATCAAACTAACACCAGAGCATCCGCTATTAACTATCAAAGGCTGGATTAATGCAGAAAATCTCAAGATTGGAAGCAGAATAGCAACACCTAGAATAATGAATTTGTTTGGGAACGAATTCATGCCAGAAGATGAAATAAAAGTTTTGGCATACCTTATAGCTGAAGGTTACATAAAAAAATGCTTATTCTTTACAAATTATGATGAAAAAATAGCAGAAGATTTGAGGGTATCCTTGAAATCAATTGATAATACAATAGAATTAAAACCAGCACTGCCAAGAAAAGGACAATACAGGATTTATTCGAGATCACAAAGGGAAGTGCTAGGTCACAATATAAAAAGGGACTCGACTAGCGGAAGATTCCTTAAAGGCACTTCTATTGAACATGAAAAGACAAAAATAAGACAATTTTTTGAAAAGCATGGCGTTTACAATTTGCTTTCCAAACAAAAATGTTTACCAAGTTCTATATTCCAATTGACAAAAAATAACATCGCTTTGTTGCTTAACAGGCTATTTAGTTGTGATGGAAGTGTTTACAAGCCACAAAAAGACCAAAATTATTGGGAAATTTCTTACAGCTCTTCTTCAGAAAAATTAGCAAAACAAGTTCAAAGTTTGTTATTGAGATTCGGAATTTTATCAAAATTAAGGACTAAGAAAACAAAGCTAAATAAAAAATTATTTGAAACTTATGAAGTAGTTTTGGATGGAGAAAATGTTATAAAATTCGTCAACGAAATAGGATTTTTTGGTGAAAAAGAAAAAAAACAAAGAATTGCACTAAAAGAAATTTTAGAATTAAAAAGAAATCCAAATCTGGATACAATACCAAAAGAGATTTGGCAAGATTACAGGCCAAAAAGCTGGGCGACAGTTGGGAAAGAGTTTAATTACAAAAATCCAAAAGCTCTTAGAAACAGTATAAATTATGCTCCGTCAAGACAAAAATTATTGCAAATCGCATTATCAGATAATAATGAGAGAGCTCGATTAATTGCAGAATCAGACATTTTCTGGGATGAAGTTGTTTCCATGGAAATATTGCTTGGAGAATTTGAGGTTTTTGATATAACAGTTTCTGAATTTCATAATTTTGTAGCGAATAATATAATAGTCCACAATAGCTATACAATGGGCGTCATAGCAGAAGGCATCTATGATTTGCCTGATGAAATAAGAAATAATCTTGCTGTTGTCATGCTCGACACCATGGGAATCTACTGGACCATGAAATACCCCAACAACAAGGAGAAAGACCTGCTTAATGAATGGGATATGGAAAGCAAGGGATTGAATGTGCAGATATTCACGCCGATTGGAGTCTATAATGAATATAAGGAAAAGGGCATTCCCACAAACTTTCCTTTCTCAATAAAAACAAGCGAGATAAACCCAGAAGAGTGGTGCATGATATTCAATGTCTCAATAACAGAGTCAATAGGAATTCTCATTGAAAGGACAATAAATAACTTGAAAGAAGAGAACATCGATTATGATCTAAAGGATATAGTTAAAGCTGTGCAAAATGATGATAGGTCTGAAAAGTCCATAAAAGATGCTGTTGAAAACCGGTTTTTGGTAGCTGAAAAATGGGGCTTGTTCAGCAAGCAGGGCACTTTGATTGAAGATTTAATAATACCCGGTCAGATAACAGTGCTTGATGTGAGCGCTTACACAACAACTTCTGGAGCTGAAAACCTGAGAAGCTTGGTTATCGGGTTGGTTGCGCAAAAATTGTTTGCACAGAGAATGACTGCAAGAAAAGCAGAGGAACAAGTGTCAATAAGCGAGGAAATTCATTTTTTTGAGGAAGAAAAGGAAGCGAAAGCACAACCCATAGTGTGGCTTATCATAGACGAAGCGCATGAGTTTTTGCCGAACAAAGGAAAAACCCCGGCAACATTGCCTTTGATAACTGTTCTTAGAGAGGGAAGGCAGCCAGGAATTTCTCTTGTCTTGGCGTCTCAGCAGCCCGGAAAAATCCATAGCGATGTTTTCACCCAGGCAGATGTTGTAATTGCGCATAGGATAACTGCAAACATTGATGTTCAGGCATTGGGAAACATAATGCAAAGCTACATGAGAGAGGGCCTTGACAAGCAGCTCAATCTTTTACCTACAGAAGAAGGTGCTGCAATTATATTTGACGACATAAATGAAAAATTATACCCTATAAGGGTCAGGCCAAGATACACCTGGCACGGCGGATCTGCTCCAAGCGCTTTGCCGAAAGTCAAGAAAGTGTTTGAGTTCTAGGAAATATTAAAGACTACTTTCTAGAAACCTTAGGATTTCTCCATTTTAAAAAAATATTTAGTTCTTCTCTTTTTCCTATCACTACTCTCTCATCTAAATGACCGGGTTCCCATATTGTTGGTATTGCACTGACATCATAACCAACAAGAGTTTCAATCTCTCCTCGAACAATTTCCCTTTTTCCATAGCAAATATTGTGATCTGCCATTAAATTTAAAACATATCTCATTTCGCGACGATGTTCTGGTTTTGTTTCATTTATTATTCTTGCCACGATATCTTTCACTATTTTATCTTCCTGCCCCCTCATACTTGGCCTGAACATTGTGTCAATTAAAGTGCAAGGACGGTATTTTAACATACCCAAAAATTCTTCTTGAAGAGATGAAGGCAATTTTGTAAATAGAGCATATAAATCCCTTACTCTGCTTACTCCTTCTCTGGGATTGCTTCTTAAAGCTACAAAAGCGTTGTTCGAGTCACGCAGAAAACACTGGCCTAAATAAGCAGAGCCTTCCATGAGTTCCTTCCACGGATTAAATGTATATATGGATTTAGACTCGGGATCTTTTGTAACATGCTGAACTCCTGTCCAAATGTTATCTCTAGAACCATATTCAACGCTATTTCTAAGTCTTTCTACCATTTTTGTCCTAATTTTTGGAGAGCCAACATCATTATTAGTTAATCCAGAGATAAAATCACGCGTAGAAATATATCTTCCATGAGGCAAACTAATTCCAGAATCCTTCATTATTTCTCCATAAGCCGTTCCAATTGTTCTTTGGAGTTGTAAATCTAATGACATCTATGTTAAAAATTCAAAGAATTATTTAAACTATTCTATTAACGGTATCTAAGAAATCCTTAGCAGTAACTATCTTAGCACCTTTAAATTCCTTCACATCCAATAAATGGTCATTCCCAGAAACGATATAATCAATCCTTATTTCATTGGCAGGTTCCAATATAATATTATCACTTGGGTCTTCTTTTATTACATCAACTTCGGATTTGGTCTTAACCAAAGTGGCAATTTCCAACAAAACTGATAAAAACCTATCTTTTTGCTCATCTGTAAATCAATCACCCAATCGCCCCCTAGGGGCGGGGTATGTCTAAAATTCTGTTAATTTGAGTTGATTAACATCTCGCCCTTGTTCTTTAACATATTTCTTTATCCTGTCTAAGCCACCATATTC
>JAHFQL010000085.1 GCA_023259315.1 Candidatus Woesearchaeota archaeon
GACAAGCTTGGCAACATACAGCAGCTTGGCAAAAGCTTCAGAAGATGGGCGAGCAAAAAAAACCATCGCTTTATTTCTGCAATGAGCTTGGGAGACTTAGCCACAAGCAACATTGACTTGATATTGAAAGCCATAGATGTCAATTACAAGCCATTGCAAACACAGCACGAGGAAATAAGGCAAAGATTGGAAAATACAAAGGAAATCCACATAACAACACCTGCTGGAACTGACTTGTACTATGACAAGAGCGGAATAAAAGCGATTGCAGCCGACGGCAATTACACATTGCCAGGCTCAGGAGGAAACCTGCCGGCAGGAGAAGTTTATTCCCCTCCAAATGGAAAAAGAATCGAGGGAAAGGTTGTTATTGACGGCAGCTCAAGAACGCATGAGCATACAATTCTGATTAGGAAGCCAATAGAATTGACAATAAAAGATGGAAATATAATTGAAATCAAGGGGCACGAAGAGGCAAGGCAGCTCGAAGCAACTTTAAAATGGGCAGCATCTGTTGCAAAAAACCCAGGCAATGTGAGAAGAATTTGCGAGCTTGGGATTGGCTTGAATCCGAATGCCAACATAATAGGCGCAATGATAGTTGACGACAAAACCCTTGGCACAGCTCACATAGGCATTGGCTCAAACTACTGGTTCGGCGGCAATATTTATGCAATCATTCACCTAGATCAAGTATTCAAGAATCCTACAATTTACCTGGATGATGAGCTGCTAAAAATATAGAATCATTCCTGTTCCTTTAACGGCTGCATCCACTTTGGCAGCTCGACTTCAGGATACTTTTTGTCAGAACCCTCAAAATAAGTGCCTTTTTCCTTCAACTTCTCCATAATTTGGCAATAAGTTTGCCGAATATATAAAGATTGTTTAGTAAGCTTGAGTGACTACATAATGTTCTTCAATAGGAAAGTATTTAAAAACAGTAAAAAATAAAACTAAAAATAATTCAATACGTTGCTTCGCAACAATATTTAGTGCTCGGCGTCGTTTTCCTGCCATTAAACGACACCTCGCCTATCCATTTTAAAAAAACTGAAAATGTCGTACAAACAAGTTATTCTGGTTAGAGAAGATTTAAAGCTGCCAAAGGGAAAGCTTGCAGCACAATGCAGTCATGCTTCTGTAGATGCGACTTTGAAATCAGACAAAAAAATTGTTGATTTGTGGAAGAAGGAAGGCGGAAAAAAAATTGTTTTGAAAGTTAAGGATGAAAAAGAATTATTGAAATACAAAGAAATGGCTGAAGATGAAGGATTGAAGACTGCTTTGATTATTGATGCAGGCCACACAGTTGTTGAGCCAGGAACAATTACTTGTTTGGGGATAGGTCCTGATTTGGAAGAGAAAATTGACAAAGTAAGCGGGAAGTTGAGGATGATGTGATAAATTTATACTTGTAGCTTAACTAGTTTCCTGAACTATTCTTCTAAATAACTCGTCCAGCTCTCTTTGATTAGGTTGCCTAAAATAACTTTCTCCACAAAATGCAGCATATATTCCACCCCTATATCCAAAATCATATTCCTCTTGATCAGAAGCAGCAGATCGACTTTTAGGGTCAAATGTTCTACGAGGATATTTTAAGAAAGCGTCTTGAAATCCTTGAAACAGTTTTGGGCTACTAAGCAAAGGTCTACCCTCCGCATCTGTCGCTGTTGAAAATCCATGCCTTCTAGCAAATTCAAGGTAAGCTGTTTCTTCCAATGGAATTTGGGGTGGATTAACAGTCGCATTCATATTACGCACTAATTGACATTTATTTAAAAATCTTTTGTCGTATGATTTTTTTGTAGTTAGTTTTTTAAACTGCTTATTTTTCTATTGTTTTTATCGGGCCCATAGCTCAGCCTGCTTAGAGCACATGACTCTTATAGATTTGGAGTCATCATGGGGTCGAGGGTTGAAATCCCTCTGGGCCCATTTATTTTTGAATTTCTTATTACCACTGAAGAATCAGTAACATTTAAATGCAGTCAAAAATACCTTAAAAGAATGTTTCAGGATGTATTCATAATCGGGGCAACGGGAAAAGTAGGCTCTACTTTAGTAAGACAGATTTTGGAAAAACGTGACACAGACACTTCTTTGCACGCTAATCCCACCAGGATTGTTGGAGTTGCCTCACGCGATAATTTTGTTTATTCGCCGAGAGGACTGAGCCCGTCTCAGGCATATAGTTTTGCATCAAGAAATTTTGGTGATGTTAATAGATACGCTGATCTTCACGAGCTTGTGGAAACTGCTGATATAGGAACCAGAAGAAGCTCTGGCTCTCTTGTATTTGTAGATACAACACCTGTTCTTGATGGGATGACTAGATTCCACATTTACGTGGTTGGTACAACACCCTATGGTATTGTTACAGCCAACAAAAATCCAATTGCACTTTCAGATTACCCAACTTTTCAGGCTCTCACAGAAAATCCAAGAAGGTATGGTTACAGATGCTCGGTTATGGCAGGTTCTGATGCTATCCCATTTTTGCTGGACTTGAGAGATTTAAATGAAACACTTTATGGCATCGAAGGGTGCTTTTCTGGAACGCTTGGTTACATCACATCTGAATTAGATAAAGATAAGAAATTTTCTAAAATACTTAGTGAAGCTTACACGAAGGGTTATACGGAGCCTGATCCTCGTGATGATCTTCGCGGATTCGACGTTGCAAGAAAGGTTATTGTGCTTGCACGATCTGCAGGATACGAAGCTGGAATAAAAGATATTAAACCACAACCATTTATCCCAGAAGAATATTTGAAGGATGGAAGTATTGATGATTTCCTCGCAAATTCAGTAAATCTTGACCAACACTTCGCTGATTTGGTAAAATCTGCCAGAATACGTGGAAATACTATTAGATACGTTGCAACAATGAAGTTAAATCGAGGCTATCCAGAAATTGAAGTTGCATTAAAGGAAGTTCCTTTAGAAAGCAGTTTGGGAATGTTGCAGGGGACTAGAAACAAAATTGTAATAACAACAGAATGCTATCCGGTAGACAGGCCTTATATTATAGAAGCCCCTGGTGCAGGATTGGATGTCACTGCAAGAAATATAAGAAGAGATTTGATAGGCCTTCTTACGGAAAGAACTGCAACTAATCATAATATAAGCCACAAAAATTTATAGTTTATTGACTAACTAATTCTTGTAATACATCATAAGCCTTCATAGAATCCTTCTTGTTCAATATAAAAGTCAATTCTGTCATCGTTGATACAATCTCGTAAATATTGATATTTTCCCACGCAAGTTTTCTGACAGCGTTAAATATGACTCCCGGTGTGTGGGTAAAATCGTCTGCTGTAAATATAATAGTAAGTGCCACTAAATCTTTTTCTTTGTTGAGCACTTTTTCTCCTGACATAAACTTTAATAATTTCTCCATATATTTTTCACTGATTATTATGCTCACTTCATTATTTCCAAGAATCACATTCAAAGTGTCGCCTCTTTCAAAATTAACTATGTTATGAATTGTTTTCAATTTTGTCATCAAGCTTGGCGATTTTACAAAATTAAAATCGCAAATGTTTGTCTTTATTATCAACTCGCCTTTGTAATCAAAAGCCTTTAGTTTCTTTCTATGCTCAGAAATTTCTTCAGAATGGCGCCTTAGAGCCATGACAATAGCCGGAATTTTTATTTTTTTGCTTAGTTCCTGCTCTATTTTTGGCTGAATTTGTTCTGCCAGATTTCCTATGCTTATTATGCCTTTAGCTAAACCTTCTTCTACAAAAGGCTGCTCGCTTACAATCTTTTTTACAATGTGGCTTACTGTTACCATGGCACCACTTCTTCAAATTGTTATTATAATAACATTATGTTTATATAGTAATATATAAAACTTTTGGTATATGGAATCAATATTTTTTGGACTAGATGAAGAATTTAATGAATTTCTAGATTTAGATAATTATACGGATGCAATGAGCGATTTTGAGGATAAGTGAAAGAAGGATTTTGATGAGTACAACAACCTATAACGGAAATGGTCATAAAGGAAGCGTTTATGCACATAGTTTGCATGGCGAACTTGTAGTTGTTGTGGGAGTTCCACCTGAAGAAGCATCGCGTAGGCAAATTGTAATAAAACCTAGAGAATTAATCAAAAATCCGGACCAGTTTCTTCAGGATTTAGTTAGAGAACTAGGTACTGTGGCAATAATTCCGGCTCATCCATCAAACCCGAATTTATTGTATGCAGGGTCTCCAAAACATGGTTATGTTTTAAGTGTTCTTCCACAATATGAGGATCAATTAGAAAAAATAATTGACAATATTAATGTGATTTAAACTTATTATTTATTTTTTAATTTAACATACTTTTCCAAAATCTTTATATAATGTCTAATATTTTTTCTTTCTATGCATAACAAGAGCAGCAATGAAAAGAATTATGATGAGCTTTTCTGGGCAGACCAGCTCGCAAAGCAGATAATATCAAGAAAAAAATTTCATTATATAAATGCAGAAATCCCAAAGTTTAAAGAATACACTGTCAAAACATCAGCATCGCTTTCTGGAGTTCTTCACATCGGGAGGTTAAGCGACACAATAAGAAGCGAGTCTGTTGTCATCGCATTGAAAGATGCCGGGGTCAAAACAAGATTTATCTGGGTTGCGGAAAATATGGATCCTTTGAGAAAAGTTCCGAAAGGAGTTCCAGATAATTTTGAAAAACATATAGGCACGCCCGTTACCGACATTCCCGACCCGGAAAATTGCCATAACTCTTATGCAGAGCACCATACAGAAGAGTATTTCAAGGTTGTTGACGAATTTGTCACAACAAAAATGGAAAAATTTTCAATGAGGGAAGAATATAAAAAAGGAAATTTTAATCAATTTATAAAAAGAATTCTGGGAAAAATTGAAGAAGTCAGGGAAATCCAAAACAGGTACAGGACAAATCAATTAAAAAAAAACTGGTCGCCTTGGACGCCAATATGCGAGAACTGCGGCAAAATTGTAACAACACATGTTACAAGCTTTGAAGATGGAATTGCTGCATATGTTTGCAGAGATTACGAGTTTGAGACTACGACTGCAAAAGGATGCGGATTTAAGGGCGAGAACAATCCATTAAAGGGAAATGGAAAATTATTGTGGAAATCAGAATGGGCTGCCCAATGGGCACGCTGGCAGGTTGTAAGCGAAGGCGCTGGAAAAGAATACCAAGTGCCGAACAGCGCATGGTGGATAAACGGCGAGATAGTGGAAAAAGTGCTGGATT
>JAHFQL010000086.1 GCA_023259315.1 Candidatus Woesearchaeota archaeon
TACACTTTTTATAGGATTGATTTAAAACTTCAAAATGTCACAGAACTAAAGGAAAAATATATAATAAATTATATTCTGAAGCTTCCGAAAGTCATATCAGTATTGGAGCTGCACGGAAAATACGACTTGGCTGTCTTATTTTTAACAAAAGACATAATTGAAACAGACAACAACATAAGAAACATTAAATGGAAATTTAATAAATACATAAAAGATATGAGTTTTTCTGTGATAACCACCCACACGAGATATAAATATGGATTTTTGCTTGACAAAAAACAGGAAGATAAGGAAATATTTATGGGAAGGGAATTAGCAGATATTAAACTATCGCCCGTTGAAAATAAGGTTCTTTCTGCCCTTGGCTGGAATGGCAGAATGCCTTTAACAAAAATAGCGAGGCAACTAGGAAAATCAATAAGTTCAATTAAAAATGCCATCAAAAATCTGAAAAATAAAAAAATACTGCTTGGGTTCACCACTTTGATAGCGTCGCAGATGCTAGGTTATTTGCATTACAAAGTATTTATCAATTTTCAAAAGCCATCCCGGGAAAAAGAGCGCAAGCTTGAATATTATTTTCGCGTGAATCCAAACATTATTTACATGACAAAGTCACTTGGAAGATCAGATATTGAGTGCGAGATTATCGTTAAGAGCATAGCCGAATTCAAAAAAATAGTTCGAGAAATGCAATATGAATTTTCAGACCTCATCAAAGATATTGATACTTACTTGGTACTAAATCAACATGCTACAAGTTACTATCCAGTTTAAAATTCAAGCCCTTCCTCTTTACTGCTTTCCGTCTAACCTTGAATCAAACTTAGAATCAGGAAAATATTATTATTCTTAGTATACCTCACTCCAAAGTGATTAAGGCAAGAATATTTATAAATTGCTTATGATTATTCCGCTAAAATGAATTATAGACTTAGATCCAATATATCATCTAGATTGATGGATTACATCTCTAAAAAAGGCCATCCGCTGCGTAGACCTCAAGTTCAAGTGTTTAGAGATATTGTTGCTCATGTGGATTCTGGTCATAATTATGGATATATTAAACGTCCGACTGGGACTGGAAAAACAATTACATATCTTGCGGAGATTGCTGCTTTAGATATGCCTACTTTAGTCTTAACACCTAGGACAAATTTAGTTACTCAAACAAGGGAATCCTCAGAATTAGATATTTTTGATTTTGAACCAGGCCAGATTGGAGTTTATTATCATGACATTTCTAACGCCAAAAAAATGGCTGGATTGAAATCTCAGGTTCTTATTACTACATATGGATCATATATAAGTCTAGTAAAATCTGGGAGATTGAATCCAAATGATCGTCCAATTGTTATTCTCGATGAAGTCCACCATGCCAGGGGAGATGTAATTAGGCCAATGTTACAAGAGTTATTTGGAAATATATATGTGCAAGGTTGGACTGCTACTGACACATTTATAACCGGTCAAACTATTGGCGGGTATGTATTTAGAGGAGTTCCGCCAATACATGTAACCTCTATACCGCAAGCTGTTTCACAAAAAGAAATTACTCCTTACAAAAATATAATTGTAGAGACGCACATTGATACAAAGATTAAAGTAGTTGGTGGCAGGGATTTTAACTCTTCAGAATTAGAAACTATTACTAGAAAAGCCGGCCGCAACAAAGCTGCGATTGATAAATTTTTAAATTTTCAAGATGAAGAAACTGGATTAAGACTTAGGGATATGAAATCCATTTGGTATTGTGCTGGTGTAGACCACTCTGAAGAAATTGCTGAAATGTTGACGGATATTTTCGGAGAAAACCGTGCTTTAGCTGTAAGCGGAGAAACTCCAAAAAGAGATTTAGAAAAAATATTAAGAATGCATAGAGAAGGCAAGCTTCCTATTCTTGTAAATGCTGATTTGCTTATTGAAGGTTTTGATTCTCCATCAACACAATTAGCAATGATGTTACGTCCTACAAGAAGCCCAATTATTGCAGAGCAAACTGGAGGCCGTATTCTTAGGAGAGACCCTCACAATCCGAATAAAATAGGTTATATTGTAACATTTGTGGATGAAGGTATGTATGATGTTGTACCATTTGGAGTGGTTGCCGAAAAAATGCTCGTAGTGCCAAAAGGCTACGAATATAGACTTGCTTCACCAGATATTAGCAGAGACGCAAGGGAATCGAAGGAACTTCCTAGAGTCACTAAGGTAGATGTAAGATCTTCAAAATTAGACCTTGAAGATTTTGTCAGGAGACGCAATGAATATAATTTTACATTGAAACCTAAGCCGGATGATTTTATTTCAAAGTGGCAATGGGAAAGAGTACTTTCAGTACCAGGAGAAACTTTAAGACGTGCATTTGATTGGATTATACCAGAATATGAAGCATTAGGTATCAGTGATGAACCTTTAGTTTTACATGGAATCTCAATTCCAAAAAATCATATGGGTTTTTTTAGGGTACAAAACAAATCAATATTTTGCGTCCATAAGGGAGAAGCCGAAGTATTGAGACGTTTTATGTCTACTGATTATGCTGAAATGATTTTATCTGGTATGGATGAAGCCGATCTTGTCTAAGTTTGGAGGATTTGCTAAAGTTTTAATATGCTTAAGCCCTTCCTTTTACTATCGCCGATTGATTTATTATTCTAACCAATTCCTATAATCAACTCGCTCTGGCTTTTTGGAACTATCCTTACTTCTTCTTCCTTCTTTAATTTTATGAATTCTGCAATTTCTTTTGGAATTCTAATCGCCAAGCTGTTGCCAACTTTTGCTACTTTTGTCCTTTTGGCTAAACCAAACAAGCCCAGTTCTTTTGATTTCGTTTGTATCTTTTTTGCTGTCGCAGAATCAAAGAAAACTTCCCCGCAATTAGTGCAAACCTTTCCTCTATATTTACCTAAAGATACTCCAAACTCCTTGTAATCGACGGTTTTTTCTTTCAGAGTTCCTTTATCGCACATTACGCATTTCATTTTTTATCTGCCTCCTTATATACAGTTATCACGAATATTGCATCTTCTTCCTTAACAAATACACATTCGATTCCTGCCATGCTTGCATGCCATTTATCACTATCTTCTTCCTTCCATTTCATTCCTTGCCTTATTACCTTCTCAACTTCTTCAATATCCAGACCATAACCATCTATTTTTTCTATCGCATGCTTACTATAAACTATATTAATATGTATTCACCAAGATACACTTGGAATAACTTGTATATAAATATTTCTATTTGGAATAGAAAAAATCTTAAGCCCTTCCTTTACTCTCGCCAGTTGTGATTCCGGCAGCGATTATATGCGCCAGCCTTAATGGTTCAGGAATCAGGCTTCTTGTGCAGACAATTCTTAGGATTTCCTTTGCTTTTTCCAAATCTATTCCGATTAATTGGACAAATACATTGTCTATTTGAATGACCTTTCCTGCTTTCTCAATCAGTTTTATCTTATTTTTTTGCCTTATTTTTGCAAGAGTATCTTTTATTTTTGCGATATCCGGATTTGTCCTTATCACCACCACAACAGGAATTCTTGTTTCTTTGCTTAATTGCCGGACATCAACAACATTAAATCCCGCCACAGCAATTCCGTTCAAAAAAATGCATTGAAGTTGTGGTTTGAACTTGCACTTGTTTATCATTTTTGCTATTTTGCCTGTTGCATTGCTGCCGTCAACATCAACTCTTGTGGACAAGACTCCGTCAACAAATAGACCGCCGCGCATGACGACACCAACAACGAGAACTTCTTTGTCTTTAAACTTATTGAAGGGTGAATCATCTATTCCTATTATGCGAATTTCCTTTTTTATCATTATTCCCTAAACTCTATATCATCAATTATACCATCTGAATCCAAGTCAATCCCCTCAACAACTTTTGCCATGATGCTTGGGCTATGGACATTTCCAGACGTTATTTTCTTAAAATCTTTCAAGAACGCTATTATCGCTGCCCGTGTTCCCGAAAATCTCTTGCCTGCAACAACCAGAACAAACTTGTCCTTGTTGAAAGGGCTTCTTGCCTTCACAATCAATCCGCATTCGTCTTGAGGGTATGTTTCATTTGAAATTGTGGATCTTATGTTGCCATCTTCAAATCTTATCGGCAGTTTTGAATTTACATCTTCAACAACTTTATTGACAACTGGACCGCCAATGAGGATTAGATTATTCTGCAAATCGCTATCCTTCACTTCTGTGTCCAATTTTACATTGAATTTTGGAACATAATTCAGGAAAGTGCCCAGGAACAATGCAAGATCCATTCCATAATAGCCATCTCGGCTTCTTGCCTTGTCTGGGCCGTGAGGATCTGGCGAGCCCACAATAATCAATGAGTTGAGTTGGCCATCTTTTATAAAAGGTTCCAAAAATTCTGACTCGTTTCTAATCTGGCCTATCTTGCTTGTTGTTTCAAATTCTTTGAACCTGACAACAAAAGCTGGCTCTGCCAAAGCATAGAAATTTGCAACGGCGCCTTGCCTTGTTTCCTTTTTTACCACCTTTATTATGCCGGCTTTCTCAAGGTTTCTAATATGATAATATATCTTCTGCTCATGAACCTTTAATGCTTTTGATATATCTATTGGGTACATTGGCTCTTTTGCGATAAGATTAAGGATTCTAGAAGCTAGTCCGGAACTGACAACATTTGCATCTTCTGCCTTTATTTCCTTAGCTGGCAAAGAGTACACTTCGTTTTTCTGTTTGTCTATGATGAACATAATAAAGTAAATTGTAGAACTACTATAAAAAGTTTTGTAATGGTAATATAAATAAAGTGTTGATATTATAATGAGTATTTCGCGCAATATATTTTATTTTCTAGATTGTTATAATTTTTTTTATAGTGGTATTATAAATCTTTTAATAAGGTATATAAATAAGTACCACTATTCTATTTGAATGTCCTCAAACGACATATAAAACATCTCCAAGTGCGTCTTTTGTGGCGAGCCAGCAAGAAAAATCCTGCATTCGTCCAGAGGCGCACTCGCACTCATTTATGCCAAAAAGCCAACAACCAGATTCAAGACAAAAACGAATAAAGGATTGGTACAGGATTCCGCCGTTCACGCAAGAGGTGGAAAATAAAAATATAAAGAATACTAAAAAGTAAATAAAATCTTAAACAAAAAAACGGCGGCGTCCTTATTAAAATTATGCATTCTATATCT
>JAHFQL010000087.1 GCA_023259315.1 Candidatus Woesearchaeota archaeon
AGTTTTGATTGGGATTATGTAAGCTTTTGTATTTGTTTTTTGCCTTGTTTTTTGCTTTTCAATAATTGCGTCATAAATCCTGTCAACGCCAAAGCTTACTCCTGCAGCTGGATAGTTTCCCTTGTCCAGGAAAGCTCCAATCATGTTGTCATATCGGCCACCGGCACAAACAGAGCTTTTAATGCTGCTGTTTTTCAAAAATGCTTCAATAACAGTGCCTGTGTAATATGCCAAGCCTCTTGCCAGAGAAACATCAAATTCAGCTTCAAAATTTAGATTTTTTAGAAAATCAAGCAATTGCCCTATTTCATCTAATCCCTTTGATTCTTTTAATATATTTTTTAATTGATTAATTTTTTGCTGGTTGCTTCCGTTAATGTTTATTATGTCAATTATTTTATTGATTTTTTTATCATCAATTTTTTGCTCTTTCAATTCATTTTTCACAACATTAATTCCAAATTTTTCCAGTTTATCAATTGATAGAATAACAGACTCTTGTTTGATTTTTTCAATGCCGCAATAATTCAAAACATCATTCAGCAATTTTCTGTTGTTGACTTTGATGATAACTTCAAAATTGAACTTGCAGAAGGCAACATAAATCAATGCAATTATTTCGGCATCTGTTGCCATTGACGACGAGCCAACAACATCAACATCGCATTGGGTAAACTGCCTGTATCTTGCAGAGGCAACTGGGCCATCTCGAAAAACTTCTCCAATCTGGTATCTTTTGAAAGGCATTTTTATTGTTGGGTTCATTCCAACATATCTTGCCAAAGGGACTGTTAGATCATACCTCAATCCAAGCTCCCTGTCGCCTTGGTCTTTTAGCTTGAATGTTTCCTTCAATATTTCAGCTCCACCTGCATATTTTGAAGCAAGAACATCAAGTTTCTCAATAATTGGAGTCTCTAAAGGAGCATATCCATAAATCTCAAAAACTTCCTTTAGAGTATTAACTATCTTATCCCTAACTATTATATCTTCCGGTGAAAAATCACGTGTTCCTTTTGGCAGTTGAAGGTTCATATCAAATCACATTTTTATTGTTGTTTAAATAATTTATCAAAGTGTTCTATCTATAACTTGTCCCATATCAATTTCTGTTGCCATCTTTTCAAGCAAACCCGGACCGTCTGTTCTCAATGGGGAAGTTACCACTAAGTCGCTGAATCTTATTACTTCAATTATCTTTAGTCCATTTTGATCTATTGTGTCAATTGTAGTTCCGCTGTAAACTGTATCAATGCAGCAATCAGCAGCATCTCTTGCGACCCTATCTTCTAAATCACCCGAATAAATTTTCAATTCATATTTTCTACCGGTTAATAAAGGACTCTTTGAAAGGTATAACCTACCATTATACTCGTATTTGGTATTTATAGCTACCCGTGCTTCAATTGATGCATCTTTAATTTGACCTGTTCTATTTATAATTGAAAGAGCAGGTCTTCTGAATTTAGCTTCCTCATCATACCAATCATAAGTATTCTCAATCTTAAGTGTATTTTTAGGGTTTCTAAGGCGATACTCGTCAAGCAAATCATCACCAGTTACTCCTAGCACAACTCTATCATTTCTAAATTCGTCCACAACAATTTGTGGTATGTCTTCTCCTCTTCTCAACCACAAATTAAAATCACCTAATTTCAAAGTAGTTTTATCTAATTGTTGTGCCTTGTCTAAATCAAGCCCTGCTTCCCTTAAAACTTTCCAGGCATAGCCTTTAAGGCCTGTATTTTTAGGTATGACTAATACAGCTACTCTTTCTCCTGTTGCTCCGATTACATCGTAAATATTTTCTCGATACATTTTTTAGCCCTCCGTAGTTGATTAATTAGGGCAGCAGAGGAGAATTGAACTCCTGTCTGACGAGCCACAGTCGCCTATTCTGCCGCTGAAATACTGCTGCCAAGTCTTTAAATTTAAAAATAAAAATAATAGATTTTAAACTAAACAATGCTAGAACTTAGCAATGATGATGTATAGAAATAATACTAAAGAACTTGAAATCGTTCGAATTCTTAGAGTTGGAACTATTTAAACCAGAATTAATTTTACTTGATATGAAGACAACCAACTCGTTTCATAAGAATAAGAGAATAGGTTTTATATTTAAATCTTTTTATTTTGTCAAAAACCGCCAAAATTAATTATAAATAGTGCCGGTTTTTGAGCATGCTCGGAAATCACAACAAATATATCATTGATATTTGTGATTTCCGACATGTCACTAATAAGTTTCAACTTTCAATCCTTTGACTCTTGAGAAATGTTTTGCATTTTTTGTTAGAATACTGCAGTTGTTCGAAAGGCATATCCCCGCTACCATGGCATCAGTAAGTTGAATCTCCTGTCCCGTCTTTTTTAAATGTGTAGCTATTTCTGCCGTATTATACGCACCTGCATGGTCAAGAGGCATATTCGACATAGAGTCGAAAAACTCCTGAGCTAATATAAATTCCTTTTGAGGTATTTGTTTTTTAATTAATATTCCATAAAGGACTTCAAGATAATTCACTTCGGTCGATACTACATTCTCTCCTTTTAATGATTCCATCTTAAGAACAGCATTTTGTTCTTGCCTGAGAAAATCGACGATGAAATTACTATCAAGGCATATCATTTAGATTCCCTTAACTTTCCGCGCAATGTTTTTCCACGCGTCTTTACCGAGCTTTTCTATATTCTTTTTTATTTCATCAGCTTCCTCATCACTCATGCCTTTCCATGCGCCTGCAAACTTCATAAGCTCCTCCACATTACCCTTCTTCTTATACGTCCTTAAGATTACTTCCGAAAAGCTCTCGTCTTTTTTCTTATTGCTAGCCAAAGTTTTATACGCTTCTTCCGTTACAGTTATTGTTTTTACGGTCATAAACATATGTTTATGTTTAAACATATATAAAACTTTCGGTTGGGAAATATCAACAACAAAATTTAAATTCTGAAATACTTTTGTAAGAATTGTGGAGATATTAAGAAGGGATTTTTTGAGAGGAAGCACAGCATTGGCTTTAGGCTCGCTTTTGCTTGAGGGCAGAGTAAGTGAAGCGTTCTGCAATGTGCCAACAAATTTAAGACTTCTTCCGGAAATTTTCAAAGCCACTGTCAGGCTTTCAAGCGCAACATACCATAACGGCGCACCGGTGTCGAATGAGAGAAGTGGAACAGGTTTTATTTACAAATACGAAAATGGATATTGTTATGTTGCCACAAATCGTCACGTTGCTGTAAACGAGGAGATGGAAAGAGACATGCCTTTTGAGCACAGAACAGCTATTGCTGAATATGGTACTCCAATACCTTTAGAGCTAGTTGCCGCAGACTACAAACGCGATGTCGCTGTGCTAAGGACAAGTTATGATTTGTCAGATGTAACGTTTGAGAATTACAGAAGTATAATCGGCAAGATAGAAGACTGCAAGCGAGGCGACGAAGTCTGCTTTGCAGGATATGGTGGAAAGGATTTTGAATTTTCCAAGGGAAGCTTGTATGAAACAGATTTTCATGATACAAGCGACGGCATGGACCATAGAGACAGCATTTTTGTTGCGCCAATTTTTCCAGGAATGAGCGGCAGTCTACTTTTTAGAATAGTCGATCAAGATATTCAATGGATTGGTATAGTTCACGCAATCAACAAAAACAAACCATTAGACCAAATGCGGCTTTCACCACATAGCTTTAAAGTTTATAGCAAGGTAAGACAAGAATGTCCAACTGGCAGGATTTTTCCAGGGTTTGCGATACAAATTTCTGATCTTGAAGATGTTTTACTTTCAGCTTAAAAATCTAACTTCCTTTCCTCGCACGATATCTTCCTCTTTTTTCGACAATTTCAAGTCTTTTCAAAGTTTCATTGCTGTTTTTTGCCTCTTTTTTATATGCATCAACAGCGCATCTAAAACATCCTTCCCAGATTTTATAATGCTTTGACTCAAGTCCTTCTTTCAGCAAGTGCAAATCAACTGCCTTGTCTTCAGCTTTTTCAGAAAAAAAACTTAATCCAAAATCAATGAAATAAATCTCTTTGTTCAAAATCATATTTGAAGTCGTCAAATCTCCGTGAATTATTGAATTGTTGTGCAATATTGCAACTTTTTTTCCGATTTCACTGCATAATTTTTTTTGATTTAATTTTTCTAGAACATCTTTTACAAGTTTTCCATCAATCTTTTCAATTATCAAATTTTCCTTTTCATCATTTTTTATGAGTCTTGGAGCCGGAAAATTAATTGCCTGTAATTTTTGCAGTATTTTTGCTTCCCTTCTCGTCCTGAATCCTCTTAGCTTTTCATCAATTTCTTTTATCCTGTAGGATTTTTTAAAGCGATTCTTTAGGATTTTATTTTCTATTAAGAATAATTTTGCTTCTGCACCTTGAGCGATTAGTCGAGACATTTTTATTAATATTTTTAATAATTTTAATTGTACTGTATTTCTCCTTGAAGTTAGGAATCGGTAACCCTAGTCTGGGGTATCCTTCTATGGTGGTCCATAAGTTCTTGTTTAATCACGTAATCAAGCCCACTATATTCCATAACATCTACTCCACGGTCTCTTAGATATTTTATTCCACGTCCATTAGCAGATGGTAAACTATCAATCAACGCTACCACAACAGTATGAATGCCTCTTTCTACAATTAATTCGCAGCAAGGTTTAAAAATATGGACCCTATCATCACCAGTGCAGGGCTCTAAGGTTGTCAATAAATAGCCTCCATCTGCAAAGTTTCCGGCATTATCTAAAGCCATTCTTTCCGCGTGTATTATCAAAGAAGTATTATCCAAGAAATTTTTACTGCCCTCTCCTACTAATTCTCCGTCTTTAGACAATACTAGTGCTCCAACGTATGGTTTTCTAATATTTAGCGGTATCATCTTAGCAAGTGTTATACATCTTTCCATGTATTTTTTTATATCTGCTTCTTTTAATTCCATTTTCTTAAAAAACTATCACTTTTATATTATCAAATACCTAAATTTTACTCACAGTTTAATAGCCCCGGGCAGATTCGAACTGCCGTCAGAGCCTTTCTATTGCATTTTTCGTACAACCAGAGGGCCCTATGCTACGTCTCCCTTTTTAAGGAAATTGACCGCTACACTACGGGGCTAAAAGAAGAAGCAATGATGTTTTATTTTTATATGTTATTATTGTTTTATGTTTTGAATTA
>JAHFQL010000088.1 GCA_023259315.1 Candidatus Woesearchaeota archaeon
ATTGCAAAGAGATTGGTATTAAATTTTCAAAAAGCGGCTTCGCAAGGTTCTTGGAATTTTTAAAGATAGACTTCTTTGATTGGGTGAAAAGCAATCTGAAATATTTTGACAAAGAATGAACAATGTTAGAAAAACACTTTAAACCAGTAGATATTATATGTTTAACAAGAAGGCATCAAACTTCAAACACTCTAATTTGGAAACAAAGAGCAATAAAACATAATTTTTATTTAAGGGGATTTAAGTATTTATTTATAATGAAAAAAGAATAAAATTCAATTTTTCCTCAAATAATATATGTCCTTCCTCTTCAAAACCGTAAACTATTTAAGCAAATTGACATTTACAGTCGTAAAACTAATTAAAAAGGTGATTAAATGGCAGAAGTAGTATGTAGATGTGGAGTAAAAAGGGCTCCAGGATATCTGTATTTTGTGAACAAGCAGGGAAACTGCGCCAGAGTTCAAATGGCAAGAGCTGGCAAGAAATCAAGCAAGAAGCAGGAAGTGCTTCACCACTGCGGTATTAAAAGAAAGGCTGGCTACCTTTATTTTGTGGACAAGAAAGGAAACGTAGCAATGGCAAAGATGAACAGAGGCGGCCGAAAGAAAAAGAGATAAATTTGTCAGTTGTGAGCGAGTTCGTGTGACATGCGAGGCTCGCGAAGAGACTCGCTCGCCAGCTACCAGCTCACTCGCATTCGACTCTTTTTATTTTTTTTATTTAATTTTATCTTTAACAGCAACTTTTATATATGTTCTTTTATTCTTTACTTCTGGGTGGTATGTTGATAAAAGGTCAGGTTATTTCTGGCGAATTTGGAAGAATAGTTGCAAGGCAAAAATCAGGCCAGTCTGTCGAGATAGGCGAGCTGTTGATTTCTGATTCCGGTGACGGAAAAATATTACTCCAAGTGTATGATTTGATTTATGCAAGCCAAATATCGCAGCAAAATCTTGAAATGATTGCTGGCATGAAACTTGAGGAAAATGCTGAGTTTGAAATTTTTGACCCAAATATCAGGAATTACATGCTTGCCATGATGAAAAACCTTGTAACCATAAAGGGAAAAAACGCGGTTGTGAGCAAGTCGCTTCCGAATTTTTTTTCCGAAATAAGGGAAATAAAGGAGTCAGACCTGGAGTTCATATCGAGGCCAAGGAACCCATTATTCATCGGGAATTTGAGGTCGGGATCAAAAGTGCTTGATGTCCCCATTTACCTCGACGGGGAAAAAATTTTTTCGCACCACATTTTGGTGTCTGGAACAACAGGCAGGGGAAAAAGCGTTTTGATATCCAACATATTGTGGAATTCCGTTGGAAGGGGCTATTGCGGAGTATTGGTTTTAGACCCCCACGATGAGTATTACGGAAGGAATAAGACCGGATTGAAGGACCATCCAAACAAAGAAAATATCATTTATTACACTTCAAAGAATGCGCCGATAGGCGCGAATACATTAAAAATAAACCTTGATGCAATAAAGCCATTTCATTTTGATGGCGTGGTTGAATTTAGCGATGCGCAAAAGCAATGCCTGAACATTTACCATAAGGAATTTGACAATAAATGGATAGAGGCAATAATTTTAGAGAAAAGCATGAGCATGGGAAAGGTTTTCAAAGACGACACTATTGCTGTTGTCAAGAGAAGGCTGTTGTACCTGCTTGACCTGGAATTTCAAAACAGCCAGTTATTCTGCAATGGAGTTTTCCAGTTAAATTCTGGATTCGCAACAATTTCTGACATATGCAGGCATCTTGAGGAAGGAAGAATAGCGATTGTTGACACATCAAATTTTTCAGGCAGCGTGGAATTATTGATAGGCAGCCTCATTGCAAATGAAATTTTTAACAAATATAAATATTATAAGATGGGTGGCAAACTTGACTCAAAGCCCGTCATTTCCATATTTTTGGAAGAAGCACCAAGGGTCTTGGGAAAGGAAATCCTGGAATCAGGGCCAAACATATTTTCAACTATTGCAAGGGAAGGAAGAAAATTCAAGGTTGGATTGACAGCGATAACCCAGTTGCCTTCTTTGATTCCGAGAGAGATTCTGGCAAACATGAACACAAAGATTATCTTAGGCATTGAGATGAAGCCAGAACGTCAGGCCATAATTGAAAGCGCTGCTCAGGACTTAAGCGATGACGATAGGACAATCGCAAGCCTTGACATTGGAGAGGCCTTGATAACAAGCAATTTTGCAAAATTTGTTACGCCAATAAGCATCCCATATTTTGAGGATGTTGTTAAAGAGACTTTGAAAAATGAAGAAGGGGTTGTTAATGAGTTTAGTGAATTAAAAAACTAATTCTCTATTCTCAATATCTGGTCTATTTCATCTTTTGAGACTGCGCAGCCGTTTAGCTTTACCCCCCATAGAACGCTTTCCAGCAGATTTTTCCTTGCGTCCGGTATTTTTGTTATGAAATTATCAAGGATGCCCTGCTCATAAGCAATTGTAATAAGGTCCACCGACCTGATTGCTTTAATGTTGCTTGCCTTATTTCTGAACTCCTTCAAATTGTTTTCGTTTATGGTTATGGACGTGTGCAATGTTTTTCTCATGATTTCAAGAAGTATTCTGGGATTTTCTATCAATAGCCTTGTAGTTTTTTCATCAATGACAATTGCATTTGATTTCATTTCCAACGCAGCTGCTATGACTGACATTTCAGCAAAATGAACTATCTGCATGTTATGGTTGAAAGCCCTGAATATGCTGTTCGCTGTTCCAAATATTTTCGGGGTTTCTTGCCTCATAAAATCAGTGTCAATAATTTCTAGTATGCCATTCTCTACCATCTTTTCCACTTGAATAGCCTCGAACTTGAATTTTTTTATTTCAAATGGCCTGTCCACAAGCTCTTTTTTTACGCTTTCCGTAATGAAAAAATTTCCATTAAATTTCTTTTTTAGTGGCTCGAGAACAGACAGAAGATTGTTTGTGGCAAGGCTGATTATTGGGCCTGCGTCAAAAACTAGCGATTTCATGAGAACAAGCTCCTTGCAAATTTTAATCTTTGCAATATGTTTACTGGCTCGCTGAACTGCTCAATCAAAGTGGTCTTGCCAATGTAATGCATCAGCTCCCATCTTGAAATATTCAAAACTTCGGATGCCCTTGCTATTGAAATACCATGCTCGCAAAGCTTGCATCCCTTCTTTATCTGGGCTTGATTTATCACTTCATGGATATAAAGTTTTAATTTTTTATCCATAGCTCTTATGAAATCGAATAGGTTTTTTATGAATTTTCTGAATGCGTCATCATTGCTGTTTTTAAGATTTTGAAGCGCCGAGTTCAACAAATATATTACTTTATTATAATCAATGTCTTTTTCCTTTCTTTCTATAATCTTTGACAATGAGTAAATCAAGATTGCAACAGAAATAGAATCTTCGTCCTGAAAAACGCTTGCATTATGTATTGTATGGTTGCTTAAGGATTTTATCTGAACACTGTCCTCTTTTTTCTTTAGAATTTCAATCAATTGAACCAATACAGAAATTATATCTTTTTTTATTTGGTCGTTCATAAGAAATTTATGGGTTAATTGTTATATAAAGTTTTCTAAAAAATTTGATAGAAATATTAAACTATTATCTTATCCGTAATCTTTTCCATATTCTTTGTTAGTTGTATTACTCTTCGTCTCTGTAGGTTCACAGGTCCCAATAATCCAACTCTTATAATCTGTCCACTGAGTTGTCCTAATCCGCCGTTGAGCTCTGTACGATAATCATCCTTCAATCTTTTTAAATAAGTTGGAATATCTACGCCTTGGGGCATTCTTAGCGCGTGGACGGTTGGCGCCCTTAGTGCAGGGTCTTCAACAAAATTTGTGAAGCCCATTCCATTTGGCCCTACCTTTTCAGCAAACAGTTCACTGGCCATTTCTTGAGTCTTGTAAAGAACTTCCAATCCACCGGGAAAATCAAAAAGGTCTTGTAAGGCTTGATAAAGCGCTAATCCCTCATGAGCTGGAAAACTGACTACAAACGGCCTTGGGCCGGATTCTGCGTTTAAATATTTTTGATGTACCAACAAATCCTTATTCCAATCAACAAATCTAACTTTCATTTTTTTAATATAATCTATGGCCCTTTCGTCAAACAAAGCTATGGATACTCCATTTTTACTTCCAATACCTTTCTGTACCCCTGTAAATATAACATCAGCACCTAAATCATCAATGGAAATAGGAATTCCGCCAGTTCCGCTTACAGCATCAACAATAACATAGCCATCAGGGAAAATTCTGCGATATATATCACTATAAGCCCTGATATTGGGATCTCTGACCCCAGTTGAAGTTTCTACCAATACAGCAAGCAATGCCTTAACATCAGAACCGCTCGCTTTAAGTGCTTTCAGTCTATCCTCTAATCTGTTCGGGTCAACACTTTTGCCCCAATCAGCATCTATTATTAAAGGTTTAATTTGATGGCTGTTCAGGAAATCGACAATTCTGTTGCCGAAATATCCTTGTTGCACAACAGCAGCAAGATCTCCTGGATTCAACATGTTGTATATAGCTGCTGACGCTGCATCCGAGCCGGTTCCTGGAACTATCATTGGATAGCTGCTGTCATTCGGCGCTCTTCCATACAATACCCTTATTGCTTGTTGATTAAGTCCCATAACTTTGAGAAAATCCGGATCAAGATGGCCTACAATACTAGTGGATGCTGCCAAGTGAACTCGCTTGCTTACGTTAGTCGGTCCTGCCCCATAGCTTAAAACACCATTATGGTCGTCAAAAGTGGCATCGTTAGCGAATGTTGCTCTAGGTATTAATTCATCCAATGTTTTTTCCAATCTAAAACTTCCTGCGCTCAAAATTTAGCACCCCCTAATCATTTGTTATCATTTTGGAATAGGTAAGTCTATTTAAAAGTTTTGGTGAAATTCAATAGTGGTTTTGGAATTGATTAAGAAAATTATTTAAAATAATCAAGGATTCCATCAATAATGACAAGAACAATCAAGAAGTATAGATTAGCTGATATGACACAAACATCACTTCCTTGGGTAAATTCTTGGAGTGCCAAGTTGTATGATCAAAATGGATTAGAAGTGGCTCTTCAGGGAAATTTTGATGAACACAGACGAAGAGTTGAGGGAAGCAGTCCTGTGCATCAGCACCATCACGATGAGCTTGTTTATCTTTTA
>JAHFQL010000009.1 GCA_023259315.1 Candidatus Woesearchaeota archaeon
GAGATGCTTTAAGTGCTTATACAGTTGTTGGGAGAAGGGCAGAGATAGCAACAAAAGTATTGTGCCACAATCTTTGGATACGATTAAAAATTTTAATTGATGAACTTTTCAATAACGCCTTAAAATAATAAAAATTATAAACGATTCAATAAGAATTAGCATCATGAGGCTGACTAAAAAAGAATTGCTTTTGTTTTTTGCTGTTGCATTAGTATTCCTGTTAATAGAAATAAAAGGACTCTTACTTATCTCTCCTGGCGATGAAAACACCTATTTTTACATGGCCAAGGCAATTTCTGAGGGTCAGATACCATATAAGGATTTTTTCTACGCGCATCCCCCATTACATATACTAATCCTTTCGCTTGTTGTCAAGATTTTCGGGACTAATTTTGCAGTGTTAAAATCTAGCGCATTGATTGCGATGCTTATATCTTCTTTTTTTGTTTACAAAACATCTTTGGAATTGCTAAAGAACAGGCTTAATGACAAAAATTATCTTTTAATTTCATTTGTGTGTTTGTTTTTGTATTTATTTTCATTCGAGATATTATTCAAAGGGACATTTTCGCTTGGCATAGAATTTTCCCTTATGTTTTTGCAAATTAGTTTCTATCTTTTTCTCACTAATAGGCACCTATCAAGCGGAATATTTGCAGGGCTCGCTGGGCTGATGCGGCTTTACACATTACCAATAATATTTGGAATGCTTATTTTTTTGTTTGTGAAGAAAATTCATGAAAAGAAAATTAAAGATATATTGTTTTTCGTGTCAGGATTTTTCGCAACATTTATGCTAACAATAGTGATTCTTACATTCACATTCGGAAGTAAATTCACCTACCCTGTTTTTGCGTATCATTTGTTAAAGGCGAAACTTCCCGGCCAGAGGATTACCGTATACAAAAATGTGCTGAAAGACAATTGGCCTATCTATTTTGCTTTTTCATTGTCGGTTTTCATAAAAAATAAGAAAAGATTTCACGTTTTTTACTTTATAATATTTATTTACTTCCTGTTTTTGCTTTCTTTGAATGTGCCTGCGGACCATTATTTTATGATGCCGTTTTCTTTTATGGCAATAACCGGGGGTTACAGTATTGTGGAATTAATCAGGCGCGTAAGATTCAAATATCTAAAATACAGCCTAGCAGTTCTATTATTTGCACTTTTTTTATGGAACACTGTAGCTGATGTCATGTTTTTAGAGAGATTCGGGTTTTTGAAATTTAGTCCGATAAGCCAGATGGTGGATAAAATATATTCCACTGATACAAATCAAATTTTGTTTGGCGACGATGGAATAGTGTCATTATTGGCTTTCATTACAAACAGAAAAATAGCCCTAAATTACATCGATTCTAATGAAATGAGATTTACTTCCGGATTGAGCAATTATTATATATTTAGGGACGACCTTGATAAAGTTAACCTTTCATATATAATCTATCGAGAGAACAGGGGATTACATCAAATAAAGCAATTTAGGGAATATGCGGATGGCAGATGCAAGCTGGACAGCGAATACACAGACCTAGTCGAGGGAATTTTCTTATTTTATAAATGTTAGAAATTTAAGAAAAAAAGAAATATTATCACTTGAATTCTATCTTCCTTGCCCTGAAGCCCTGCCTCTGCACATGCATTTTCTTGCAGACCTTGCATTCGTACCTTAAATCCGTTTTTTTTGTGGATTTCTTGCCAGTCATTTTGAACTTGCTTATTGCAGGCTTTGAGTATCTGCCAAGGTTGCCTTTGCCTCTGGCCTGGCCTCTTTTCCTAGCCCTGACCTTTGAACCATAAGTAAGACTGCCAGGATTTTTCTTTTTATTTATGGTAATATTGTGTTCTGTATGCTTCTTGCAGTAAGGGCAATACCTGTTGACAATTTTGGGCATTTTCATAAGAAAAAGAACTTTTACGAGATTTAAAAAGGTTTTGATGTCTGATTTATCGTCGACAAATTAATTGTCTTCCTTGATCTCCTCTGCCTTGCTTTTGTTTATGAGGACATCTGCGATTTCAGCAGGCAAGTTTGCGATGTCTTCTTCCTCAAAAGGGCCGTATTCCTCAAGTTCAGGACCCACAAATTTTGGAACTTTGTAAGCGAATCTTACAAGCCTTGTAGGCTTCTTTAATTCCAAGGCAGACATGAATGCCTCTGGGGGCTTTTTCTCTTCAAAAGACTGCATGAAAGGCATTTTTTCATTTAGAACAGCATACAGGATTGCATTCCTGTAATTATCCAGAAGATTTGTAGCTGCATCAAAAAATACTTTTTCTTCTTTCATCAATGAGGTGGTGTCTATGAGATTTGATTGAGTCCTGCTTTTGTCCAGGGCAAGATTGATTATTTTCTTTTCCCTTCTTTCATACAACTCCTTAAGAATTTTATATATGTTTTCCAGCTGCCTTTCCGTTTTTTTCCTTTCCTCAGGAGCAAAGACAGAGTCGCTTTTTGCCTCGAGAATTTTTTTCTTGTCCCTTATATAATTGATAGTGTCGCTGAAAAATGTAGGCTCTAGCCTCTGCAAATCGGGCCTTTCCTTTTCCCTTTTGAGAATCTCAAATAGAGTCTCGTATGTTATAACAACTTCTTGCGCCATTTCCCCCTCATGGCAAGATTATGAAGGAGCATTTAAATAAGTTTTCATTAAGGCAAATTCAGCAAATTTTTCTGTAGGCTTCGCAAATTTTAGACTTAAATAGACCACTAATCAGTAGTTAAAGATAGAAAGATTTAAATATAGGAGGTGTGGGTTTAAATGAGAGTAAATATGTCAACTACAATTGAAACTAACTTCACAGGAACAATAGACAATGTTTTATCACTATTTTCTGACCCTCGGGAAAGCGCTGTAAGGCAAAGGAATGAACTTCAATTAATATATGAATCGTTAGTGGAGAGCAGGAGAGGCCGCACAAGGCATACTGGCTATACCCCTATTGGACAAGAAGCAAGACAATGGAATGCAAATGCCATTGGTTTTCTGGAATTTGTTGCTGGGCAGCTAGACAGATGGGACAGAAATTCTCCATGGGACTCACAAGAGCATGATGTATTGGGAAAACTTGGCTTAAGAAAAAAAGGAGAGTCGCAAATTGATGCAAATCCGCAATATGATGTTGGATTTCAGCATTCGCCCTTGGCAAAAAGGATACGGTCGCAATATAGGGGGGAGTTGGAAAAATTGCCGATTTTGCAGATTGATTCTTTGTGGAATGAAATTTTATTGTATGCACAAAGAGGATTTTATGGTTTGAAGCAAAGAAATGCCCAAAGTGCTGCATTTGCGAATTACCAATTGCCAGAAATAATCGAGATGCCAGCAATGGATTTTTTACTTTTGCCTTTGGTTAGTGCTATAACTAAAAAACCAATTAATATTAGTGATAATGACAGAAATTATCTGGAAACAGGCAGGCAGTTTGCAGAAAGGAGAAGTTTAACAGCATCTTATGCTGTTTACTTGATTGAAAAAGCAGCATCTGTGATGAAACAAATTGCTGAAGTTCATGAGCTGGACATTTCTGACAAAATTGGTGGGAAAAATCTGCTGGTTGAAAAATTAGAGGGCGGCAGTTTTATTCGATATTTTGAATCATCAATTAGGGAGCATCTATGTGACTTGGCAGCGCAGGGCAGAGCATCAAGAGTTTTTGAGGAAATTGATAGCGTTGCTAGAAGTGCAAGCCGACATAAAATTCCATTAGATTTGTTAATTGCACAAGAGGAAATAGATTTGCTCAAAGCACAGGCTGTCAATAATCCGGAAAGAGGTTTAAGAGGAGAGCTTTTGGAAATTGCAAGAGATGTTGCATCTGGCCAAACTTATATGGAAGGTGATTTAAGCAAAACAGATAGACTTGTTGCTTTTTGCGACGACAAATCTCTTGTTATGGCATATCAAAATATAAGGTCAGCAATAACAACATTAGCAGATTCTTATAGATTTGGCTATAGAATACCTTCCCCAATGGCACCTGCCATGGCTTTTTCCTTATCTAAAAAACCTGTTGCTGCTTCAATTAAACCTGAAGTTTCAACGGCAGTTGTTGTTCCTGTAACTAGGGAATTATATCCAAGCTTAAGGATGAATGATGATGACGCAAAGTCGATTTTATCAATGCTTGAATCTGGAGATTTTAATGGCATAGCCAATTACAAAGCTATTCCTTCAGCAGTTTCTCATGTTCCTTATAAAACTGACAAAAAAGGTAAGCGCAGCCGTGTTGGAGTTATAGCAGTTGGCGGATTGGCAGCAGCAGTTATTGCTGGTTTTCTTGTTATGCCAAACCAAAGCAGGTCAAGCGAGAGCCCAAATTATAGAGAAACTATAGAAATAGATTGTAGTGGTATTCCTCAAACACTATCTGGACAAAATATAGCAGTCTATGAAGATAGAACCACCGGGCCTATATATGTATGCAAACCAAATGAGCCAACAAAAATAGGCATATCGCCTTCAAAACAACAGGAGATTCCAGTTGCCAAACCTTATGGGGTGGTTAAAGGAGATAATTTAACGCGTGTAATGAAAAGGCAGGCTGGAATAAAAGATGAACGTCAGGCTTATGTAACGGCTTTAGATTATGCAGAAGAACATGGGATCAAGGCCCCTTATATCATACATCCTGGACAAATATTGATGATTAGCAAGCCTTAGTGATATTTCTTTATTTCGATACCTTTTTAATATTCTATTCTATACATGTTTATATGGCAGAACTGGAATTTAGGGATTTAAGCTTCGAGAAAGATAATGATAAGATTAAAGTGAATTTCCTCAAACTTTTTTATTTTTATCTCGAAAACAACAGCCTGGAGAAAATAGGAAAATTTGAAATAAACAACAATTCTATAGTATTCAAAAACCTTTCAGAAAATAATGCAAGGAAAAGATTCGAGTTTCTTCTGTTTAACGGATTTCAAAACCTAAGAAACAGATTAAATAATAAAAAAACCGTTTATATCCATCAAAGTTCCGGGATTCCGCTTATTGGCACAAATTATTTTGGCTTGATTGACCGTGGCACAAATATAATTGAAGTAAAGCCTATAACAAGCTGCAACATAAGCTGTGTATTCTGCTCGGTTGATGAAGGGCCTTACTCAAGAAGGAAGTTTGATTTTGTCGTCGAGAAAGATTATTTAGTAGATGAATTCAGGAAGATTGTTGAGTTTAAAAATACTGGCAATATTGACGCGCATATAAACGCGCAGGGCGAGCCAACATTGTATGCCGATATGGTGGATTTAGTCAGGGATATAATGTCGATAAAAGGAGTTAAGACAAGCTCGATTGACACAAATGGGCTTTTGTTGAACAAGCAATACATCGATGAACTTGCTGATGCAGGCTTGACAAGAATAAATCTGTCGCTTCATGCCCTAGATCCAAAGATTGCAACGCAACTGGCTGGCTATCCATACAATCTTAATAAAGTGCTGGAAATAGCAAGATACATCCCAAAAAAGATGGATTTGATAATTGTTCCAGTGTGGATGCCGGGCTTTAATGACTCAGAACTGCCAAAATTAGCTGAATTTGCTAAAGAGATTGGCGCTGGCAAGCATTGTCCGCCCATAGGCATACAGAATTTGATGAACTACAAGTTTGGCAGAAATCCTGTGAAAGAAGCGTCAATGGAAGATTTCTACAAGAAAATGAGGGAAATTGAGAAAGAGCACGATGTGCAGCTTATATTTGACAAGTTTGCTTTTAACGTCGAGGATTTGCCCGAACTGCCAAAACCTTTTAGGAAAGGTCAAATTATAGAAGCTCATGTGGTCCTGCCGGGCAGGATAGGCAATGAAATGCTAGCAGTTACAAAGGGCAGGCTTGTTTCAGTGCCAGACTGCTTTAAAGAAATAGGCTCTAAAGTAAAATTAAAGGTTAAAAGGACTAAGCATAACATTTTCTTGGGCGAATTATTAAATTAATTAATCGCTTGCTTATTAGATGGGTTGGATGGCTGTTTGTAGGCGTCTAATTTTGCTCTTGTGAAAGTAACATATGAATAGATGTGATTGACAAAGTAACCAACAGCGGCTTTAGCATCGTCCAATTGAATATTCCTCATCATGATGCAGAAAAATATTCTGCTTTGGTCTATATAAATTATTCCGCAATCATGGTATAATTTAGAATCATCAGCATAATATTCACCGAATTTATCTACAATTGAAACATTTTGTGGAACATTTGCCTCATAATTAGTGTCAAAATCAGTTGTATTAGTCAACAATGATAAAACATATTCAGAATCTTGGGCATAGAGAACCGTAGAAAGGTATAGACTTGAAAATATATTGTACAAGTGAATTGGGGTTACCAAATCTGTATAGCTACCATATTCCAGTCTTTTAAACGGATATTCTGTGTTTTCTTTGATATTATAATAATCCAAAAGCTTAATTAAATCGCCCCTGTCAATATTATCAAACAACACATTAAAAGCTGTATTGTCTGATTCCTTTAGCATATATTCCATTAATTGCTTCACAGTCAATTCCTTTTCTTTAGTCAAATAGAGTGTTCCAAAAGCATCTGTTCTTTCATAGTCCTTGATGGGAAGCTTGGTATTCATAGTTAATTTATCGTCCTCTATTTTTTGCATAATCAAGATGGCAACCGGCAGCTTGTTCAAGCTGGCTGGAAAATACCCCTCATGCTCATTTATGCCAAAATTTGCACCATTACGAAGATTTTCAACATATATTGATGCGCTTATATTTTGTTGTGTTAGATATCTTTGCATATCCTTTTGGAGTGCATTAAAATTGGTTATTAGAAAACTTCTAGGCTCGAGCACGCCTGCATAGACCCTTGGAGATAATAGGCCAACAGTTATGTTTATTCTTAATTTGGGAGACTGATTTTGGTATTGTTTTCTGACTTCAGTCAAATTTACTGCTTCTGTCAGAAGATTGATTGCTTCGTTTAGCTTTATATTGCTTAAATACATTTGATTTTTGGCACTGGAACAATTAATTTCCGTCGCATTCGACTCGTTATGTGATACATTTTGCTTTTCTGATAAAATTGTTTTATTGCTGTAAGAATTAGCCTGCACTTTTGCATTAGTATTTTTTAAATGTAAAATAGAAAATGCCAATAAAGCGCCCATAATTATACCGATAAGAAGCAATCCAAATTTAACTTTAGAATTGTCTTGCCCCATATCACTCTTTTTTTAATATAATTAATATTTAAAAATTATTTTTTTGAGTTCCCGCATTAATGGCAAGTTGTAAAAAATTAAAACAAAAAAGAAAGAAAAATAAGGGTTTAAACCCTTAAGATTTATGGTGTTGCTGGTACTGCAGCTGCTGGTGCAGCGACTGTCAATTGGTTGCTCACTTTCTTGACAACTACCTTCATGCCTTTTAATTGGCCTTTGTAGTCGCCGTAGTTAGCAACAACTTGTGCTGCATTTCTAGTGTCTAATGCTGAATAACCAGCCACTAGCATTGCAACGTTTCCGTTAGCATTCGCGTACAGTTCAACCCTTCCTTCACCAGGCACGAAACCTGTGGTACAAGGTTGTGGGTTGCCCAATACTGTTGCAGCTGCTGCGTTAGCACATGGCCCTCCTACTAGGATTGAATTTTGAGCCATGACATCAGACACTTCTGATGCTAGCTTTGCAGCTCCTACTTGGATTCGTTGTATTGTTACTGCTCCGCCTGTTGCTGCTGCATTGCTTGATGCAGTTACTGTTGCACCTTTACCTACAATGTATACCAAAGCCTCTCTCTGAGAGGATGGGTAGTCTATGCTAAAGGTTGCTGGATTTGAGCTTGGTGTATTTCTTGTAATAAACGCACCATAAGCTGTGTAACCATATGCAATATTGCTCTCTCCACTTGGTGTTCTCAAGTTTAGACCAGTTCCGCTTTGTCCTGAAGTGAATCCACTTATAGTTGAGTGTGCAACTTTTGAGGATGCTGCAGTTATATTTACAACAAAGTCAGTTGATAATACTTGGTCTACTGCATCAATTGCATTTCCATCTCTGTTGGAATCAGGCGTCTTTACATTTAGTATCACTTCATTACCAGTGCTTGGGTTTGTGATATTAATTATACCAATTTCAGCACCGCCTTTTGTAGTTATGTTTACAGTCTGGTTTAAGGATGCTGCTCCAGCGTTAATTCCACCGCTTGCATCCATATCCATCAAAATGTTAAAGTCGCTTGAACTTAGACTATTTTGTAGAGTTCCATCCCTTGAGTCTGGAGAACTGGAATACACATTGAAGCTTGCTCCACCTAATTTTAATATGGCTAAAGGTGTTGCGTTGCTATAACTTAACTCAATTGTGTTGCCATTTCCAACATTTCTGAATCTCAAGACCGGACTATCGGCTGTTATTTTGTCAGCGCCTTTATACTGCAAAGCATAGGTTTTTCTTTCCCCTCTCCTTTGCGTGCCATCAGTTACAACAAAATAGTCGTCTTTTGATATTGTGTTGTTCTCAATGTTGATAAACGCTCTGTTGCTTGAATCTCCCATCTGCAACTGAGCTCCACTTGGAGCTCTTGCAATTGGCAACTTAGCAGCATTTCCATCTCCATCTGTGAATTCCAACATGTACTCGTTGTCACTTGATGTTGACAATTTAATTGAAGAGGTTGGTACCTGTTTCAGTCCTTGGTATTGAATATCCCAGTTTCTGGTAAACAATACATCTGGCTTTCTCAATTCTGGCACTGCACTTAACATACTTCCTGCTGGAACATAAAAGTTGTCATCAGCAGTCATGTTTACAGTAATTCTGTTTATCTTAAAGGTCGAACTATCATCCGTGCCTTCAATTATTACTGGTGCATTAGTTATAGACAAATCATCTACTTTTATATTATTACTCGAAGAAGTGTCGTTTATAACTGTGTCCTTTAATTCCAGTTTCTGCGCTCCAAGGAAGAAAGTTGCACTATGTATACCACCTGCAAAATTCTGGAACAAGATTTCTGAAATTCCTACGTTTGTTCCATCAGCTAGCTTGTCTGTATCGCCCTTGTTCATTTTCCTTGATGTCTGGCCATTAACCGTCAATTGCGCAGATGTTGAGTCTACATAAGCCAAAGTGACTTCATAATCTTTGCCGTTTACTGTGTAAGTTTTTGTTGCCTTTTCAACCAGAGTGTCTTTAGCTGCCCCTCCCATTAGGACTAATTGTACATTACTTCCAGTTGTTGATGTTCTCTTTGCAGTCACAATCGAATACTTCTTTCCAAACATTGTTAAATCTGTGTTTTGGAAGTCTGTCAGGAAAAGTCCTGTTGAAGATGCTGATCCTGCGCTGTCGTCTACATCACTTTGTAGAGCAGTTGTGAATTCAAGCACATATTTTCCAATTTCTGTTCCTGATTTAAAGTACAAAAAGTCTGCTGTTTTAGAATTGCTGTTTTCAGTGTACTTAACAAAACCTGATGCTCCGCCAGTTCCTGGACCCAACAAGGTTAGATATTGGTTATAAGGGGAACTTCCTTTTGAATTAGTTACTGTTCCTGATGCCAATGCCTGAAGTTCTCCGCCAGTTCCTCCAAGGAGGCTTACGGATGCGTTTCTTATGGTCATTGCGGCAGTAGCGCTACTTAACAAGTCTTCTGTAAGTGCCAATTTCTTTGAACCGCCAATCTTGTAAGCATCGCCAGAGACTGCAACATTGCTGCCTGATCCTCCTGTTGATGCTGCTTTTGTAGCTGCAAACTGCAAGCTTGAAATTATGTCAGAAATTCCGATGACGTCTTCTGCTGCTGCTTTGTCGCCTACAATCAAAACGCCTGAAAACTTACCATCCTTGACGAATGGCATTGGATAATTAGCCAAATCTACTGCTGCGTGTGCCACTGAGCTCAACATGATAGCTCCTGTACCTAATGCAATCATTCTCTTTATAGCTTTTTGAAATCTCATCTTATAAACACCTCCAAGTGTTTTTATTTTTTTATCATTATAGAGCACTCTCATTAAAAATGCTCTTTGGGAGACTTATATTAATAGCCATATTTAAATCTTTTGGTATTATAACCATTTTTAATATATATGTTAAAGTATAGATATTGGTAATATTTACGTACGAAAATAAATAATTTATTGTTCAATTTATAATACTTTCTATAATGTATTTTAAAGAAACATATATATAATACATGGCAAAATCTTGGCCTATGGAAAAAAACCCCATTTCTTTGTGTATGATAACTAAAAACGAAGAGAAATATCTAGAACAATGTCTTAATTCTGTAAGAGATTTCGTAGATGAAATAATTATTGTTGATACTGGCAGCACAGACAAGACTAAAGAAATTGCAAAAAAGTTTAATGCAAAGATATTCGACTTTAAATGGAATGATGATTTTTCTGCTGCCAGGAACGAGAGCTTGAAGCATGCAACAAAAGAATGGATTTTGGTTTTGGATGCAGACGAGATAATTGAAAGTGACGATTTGAATAAGATAACAGAAATTGTTAAAGATAATGAAAATGACGGTTTCCTTTTCCTGCAGAAAAATTATACCAATGACAGCTTGGTTGCGGGCTTTGTTTCTGAAACACATAAAAAGGATAATAAAATTTATACTGGCTGGTATGGCACACTTATCGTCAGGCTTTTTAGAAATAATAAAGGATATAAATTTGAAGGAACAGTTCATGAACTTGTCGAGCCTTCAATTGAATCAAACGATGGAAAGATTGCGCTTGCAAATATTTCTGTGCATCATTATGGGAATACGGACCCAAAGATAATTGAAAAGAAAAGGAAATTTTATCTTGAGCTGTGCAAGAAAAAAATCAAGAACAATCCAAGCGCGCACTCGTATTACGAGCTTGGGATCCTATACAAGGAAAATGATGATTTTGAAAACGCTGTGAAGTCGCTAAAAAAAGCAGTTGAACTCGATTCAAAACACAGACTTGCTTTCTTTGAGCTTGGCATTATGAATGAACAAAAGAAAAACTATGATGATGCGATTAAGTACTATACTGAATCTCTCAGAATAAAAAATGACAGCGATGCTTATGAAAATCTTGGGGTTTGTTACCTGAAAAAAGGAAATATTGAAAACGCGTATGCGAATCTGACAAAAGCGATGCTATTGAACCAGAACAAGTACACTATATATAATAACCTTGGCGCGGTTCTTGAGAGAAACGGAAATTATGACGGAGCAGCGCAGGTTTTGGAAATTGCCATTAAGTTAAATCCCAATAATGTTGTCGGCTTTTACAATCTTGGAATTGCGCTTGATAAAAAAGGGGATCTTATAAATGCAATTAAGAATTATGAGAAAGCGATTGAACTGGGGCATAATAAGTCAGATGAAATCAAGAAAAGAATTTCTCAAATTAAAGATTTTATAAAGAAAAGCCCCAATTATAAGTATTCCTTAAAAGTTGGGGGTTAAATAATATTATGCATGATTTTTTCTTATAATCCGAAATTTTAGGCTGAAATAAACCACTAATCAGTAGTTAAAAATAGAAAGGTTTAAATAGTGGATTCTTATTGACTATAATATATGGACACGATAGACTCACGTATTCAATTATTAGAAGAACCGATCATACATAAAAGTAGTAGAAGAGATTTTCTAAGATGTGTTGGTGCAGGAGTTGCTGCAGGATTGGCACCTTTAATACCAAATTCAAATTCTGATGCAGAAGAATTAGAAGAGCCACAACGGTCTAGAACTAGATTACCAACAAGTAATACTTCTTCAGTAGATTCTATGCTGGAGTCGAGAATGGATGCATTCATTAAAGATTTAAGACGTGCTGGACACTTGAATTCTACTGATGGTATTAGCGTTACTGTTTATGATATAGACCATGGAAGGAAATTTGTAAGCATTGATGAAGATGTTAGAAGAATGGCAGCGTCCACAATAAAAGATTATGTAATGCTGGCAATGTTTAAACAGATTGAAAACAAAAAATTAAACTATACTCCTAAGATTAAAAGATTGCTTCAAATGTCGATTCAACATAGCAACAATTCGGCTACGAATGGATTAATAAAAATTTTAGGTGGGCCGAGTCAAGTCAATAATATTCTATCAAAAGATTTTTCATTTTTTAAAGAGACGAGAATTGTAGAATACATCCCAAATGGTGGAAGAACTTATAGAAATACAATTTCTACCCACGACTTAAGTATTTTTTATAATCAATTGTGGGCAGGTAACTTGCCATATGCAAATGAAATGAAACGATATCTATCTTTACCAAAAAGAGATAGATTATTTGATGGTACATGCATACCTTCTGGTACACGCGTTCTAAATAAAACTGGTACAGTTTATGGTCTTGTAGCAGACAGTGGCATATTAGTCATGAAAGATGACAAAGGAAAAACTTATCCTTATATTATCAATGTAATAATCGAAGATAAAACTAAACCTCATTCAAAAGATAGGAATGGGTCTGCTGGGTGGATTAAATACCGTTCAAATCTAATACGAGAACTATCAGAAGGTGCATATGATTATTTATTTCAATTTCATACTGGCAAGCCATACATATGCAAACAGCATAATGGCCGACATCTTGGTGGAAGACAATAAATAATAATTTAATATTTATTGTTATAAAATTTTAAAATCATCAATTCAGAATTTTATAAAAAATAATCTCACCCGTTCAGAATTTTATAAAATGTATCAAATATAGGCGTGTCAGTTACTGCCAAATTATATTGAACGCCTAATTTGTTACAGGCTTCCTCTATTTTTGCGCAGTGGGCATCCAACTGCTGCTGATAGTCCATCCTCATTCGTGGGCTGATGAATGTTCTCAGCATACCTCGAGTTTCGCTGTCTATCAGCTTCATGTCGCCTTCCATCTTAAGCTCTTTTTCAGCCCTGTCTAGAACCTGTATTATTTTTATTTCATTGTTTCCAAGCATGTAAAATGCTTCCCTTATCTCTTCAATATTGACAAGAAAATCCGATGCAATCACGAGCATGGATTTGCTGCCAATGACTTTTTTGTATTGTCTTATTGTGTCAAGAATCTTGGAATAGCCCTTTGGCTTTATGGAATTCAAGTGCTGCACCATGGCTGCAAGATGTGACATGCCCCTTTTTGGCTGGAAAATCTCAAGGGAGTCGGCAAAAGTAGAGAACTGGAACTTTTCATTTTCCCTCAAGGCCAAGTAAGCGAACCCGACGCCGATCATGGAGGCATAATCAAACTTACTTATCGGCTTGCCAAAATCCATGGAAGCGCTTTTGTCTATTATAATATGGACCGTCAAATTTCTTTCTTCTTCATGAACTTTAAGATACAAATTGTCTGTTCTCGCATAAACTTTCCAGTCAATTAACCTTATGTCATCCCCGGGCGCATAAATCCTGTAGTCCTTGAAAGTAAGCCCATGGCCGGCAGCAACAGATTTTCTCGGGCCTGAGATTGTGGAGGTCACTCTTTTGTTGACTACCAAGTTGAATCTAGTCAGTTGGTCAAGGAATTGCGTGTTAATCATTTTATTTTTTGTTTTTATGAAATAAATATTATTTTTCAATCCGCTCGTTTCACTCGCAATAATTTGTGCTTGGCGGAGACGTCAAGTTCCCTGTTTTGATATTTTTTATGCGCACAGTCGATCCGCCTCGCCTATTTATTTTTCTAATGTATTGCGAGTCGGGTCAATGCCCGACTAGAGTATTGTTTGCGAAGCGTATTAAAAAATTTTAATCAAATGATATTATTTTTTACTTAATCTTATCAACAATCGCCTTTATTGCATCCTCTTTTGACATTCCCTTTCTTTCTGCCTCGAAGTTCAGGATTATCCTGTGCCTTAGTATAGGATATGCAAGCGCGTTCAAGTCTTCGTTGCTGACGTGATTCCTGCCTTGAATCAAAGCCCTCCCTTTTGACGCCAGAATCAATCCGATGGAAGCTCTTGGAGACGCGCCATACTGCATGATCTCCTTGTTTGCCCTTGTTGCCAATATTATCTTAACAGCCCTCTGCTTGATGTCATTTGCAATCGGCACCTGCCTTGTAAGTCCTTGCAGTGTAAGCAGATGATTTTTGTTCAGCATCACCTTGAGCCTGTAGTCTTTTACTTCAGACGCATATTTGTCGACAATCTGCAATTCCTGATCGTAATTTGGGTAGTCAACTTTTATCTTGAGCAAGAATCTGTCTGCCTGGGCTTCAGGCAATGGATAGGTTCCCTCCTGCTCAATGGGATTCTGTGTTGCAAGCACAAAGAACGGCAAATCAAGCTTGAAGGTGCTTGTGCCGACTGTCACTTGTTTTTCTTGCATTGCCTCCAACAAGGCAGACTGCGTTTTTGGCGTAGCTCTGTTGATTTCATCTGCTAATACAATATTTGCGAAGACAGGCCCTGGCTGGAACTTGAAACTTCTTTTTCCGGACGTTTCTTCTATAATGTAAGTGCCTGTTATGTCCGACGGCATCAAGTCCGGCGTGTTTTGTATCCTTGAAAATTTCAAATCCATAAGTTCTGCAAGCGTTCTCACCGTCAAGGTCTTTGCCAGTCCCGGATAACCCTCAAGCAACGCATTTGCGTCGCACAAAATCGATACGAGAATCTGCTCAACAACTTCTTCCTGCCCGACAATCACTTTGCTTACCTCTTTCTGGAGCTCATCAAAAACCTGCTTGTAATTTTTCATATAAGTCACCTTTTTGTTTTATTTTTTTGAACTTGTTTATTTTTTACATTCAATTTATTATTTTTATCCTTCCGCCAATTTCTTGAAATAATTCTTAACCAATTCCTGCTCTTCCTGCGGTATGTTCTCTTCATAAGCGACTGTTTCCCTTACAGTCATCTCTTGCGGAAAAGTGGTTTCAAAATTTTGTCTTTGGGCATCTCCTTCTTCCTTTACATTCACCTTGAAGTTCACAGGCTTTATTCTTATGTTTAATTCTTTGTCGCCGAGCTTGGCCACATCGTTCTTCCCATAAATATCGTCGCTTGTGTTGAGTTTTTTTGCGACAAAATTGCCAACTCCTTTCAAGCCCTTTGTATCAAAAATGTCTGGGTTCTTTGCAAAGCTCAATAATTTTAAATTTGCTGTGGTTGCGAATATAATTAGGAAAGACAAAACCATCACCGCAAATATCTTGTAAGACAATGATCTTGGGTTGATGAATAAAGAAAGCCCCACATTTTTCATCTCGCTTGTGACTTCGTAATGAAGCTCTTCAATTATGGGATTGCTCATTCCGACATTGTCAGCTGCAGTCCTTAGTTTTTCCCGCAGAGGTGCATATTTGCTCTCAACAATGAGCGGTTTATATGATTTGAAGCTGAAATAAGAGTAATATGAAAGATAAATTCCAGCCGGTATCAATGCATACAAAGGATGAAAGTCCAGCACTGACAATATAAAATAAAAAATCAAGAACACCAAAGTAGTATTAACAATATTTTCAAATAGCACTATCTCATTCAATGTTTTGTTTATCTCTTTCACTACTTCTGAAAATTGTTTCATTTTAACAGCTTGCCTCGTCGGCGTCTGCTTTGTCTTTCAGGCACTTTACTTTTTGATTCAAAGAGTCGATTTGATTATTAAGACTATCAATTTGTGACTTCAAGCCGAGAACTTGAGTGTTCAATTGTTGTACGAGAGTTATCTGCTGTGCCAACTGGTTTTGGGTTTCAGTTAATTTCTGTAAAGTGCCTGCCAACTCAGATTTTGTCGAGGCCAATTCATCCTGGAGCTTTTTCTTGTCCGATTCAAGCTGATCCCTTTCGGATTTTGTGTCGACAAATTTCTTGCTTAAGTCCTCTTCTTTCTGTTTCTTTAATTGAAGTTGTATGCTTGTATCATTAAGCTGGCTCCTTTTCGCTTCCAAGTCTTGCGTAACTTGCTGTAAATCAGTCAGTTTATTTTGATATGTTTTTGATAAATTCTTGAAGGTCGTCTGGTAATAAACTGTGAAGCCGCTGAACATGAGCAGGGCTGCAACTATCAGCAAGAGAAGGCCCAAGTTCACATCTTTTTTCATTATTGCCATTTTACCTATAACGTTATTATTTTTGCAAGTTTTCCCTATATCTCCTTATGGCTATCTCAACCAAAAATAATATCATTGTCATGATTGCGAATGGCCACCTGTAGTCTGTTGAATCGATTTTTATTCTTTTCGATTTTGCTATTGCAAATTCAACTATGCTTTTTGTGTCCGCAGGGTCGAATATTTTTCCGCCTGTTTTTTGGACAAGATTGGTGAATTCAGGATTTGAGCCGAGATTTGCATATTCATCGTTATAATTGACTGCAAATGTGGCATCTAGGATGTTTTTGAATCCTGTGCCTGTTGGCGTGTATATTGAGGAATATAAGTTTGTATCTATTTTTGCAAAGGCAAGCCCTTCGCTTTGTGGCATCTGTTTTGTTATCACATTGACACTTGTTGATTTGCCTATAACTGTGTCCCTTACCGTAACATCATATGATTTCTTTCTTCCAAGGTCGCCTATTGCCCAGTTTATGCCCCTCGTCAATAGTTTTGAGTTTTCTTTGTTCAATAAGTCGCCTGCCCATCCAACTCCATCGTCTGTAAGCAGGGTCACGACTCTACCAAGCCCAAAGCGCCAAACAACCAAGACAGGAATATTTTTTTGGGTAGTAACAAGCATTCTTGCAGCAGGCTTTGGAACGCCATAATTGTAGCCTGAGATTGTGGCATGAATATCCTCCAACCCCAAAGTTATGAAATGGGTTGTGTCTATTGGGATAAGCGTGTTGTAAAATTCTTCTCCTTTTGTCTCATCTCTGTCGCCGAATAAAACTTTCAATTTATTGGAAACATCCGCCTTAAAATAAATTCCTTCGCCAAGCCTGGCCATATTATCTAAAAACAAATTGTTATCGAGACTTGACTTATCCGTGTCTGTACTGACTCCGACAGTGAATACTTTGGCACCCTTTGCGTTCACGCTCCTCACTACATCAAGGGTGTTTTCCCTTAATTGGTTGTAAGTGGTTTTGCCGTCGCTGATGAATATGATGTTTTTGCTCCCGCCCACTTTGCTCAGAAGCTGGAACCCGCCTAAGATGCCTGTGTCAAAGCACGACTGGCCATTGAACTTTAATCTGGATATTTTGTCTTTCAGCTCATTTTTGACTTCCTTCAATGGTTTTATACCCTGCAAGATATCAAATGCCTGACACCTTTCTGTGAAGCCATTTCCAAAAGCGACCGCACCAACATTATTTTTTTCGCTCAGGCTGTCTATCACGCTCAGAGCCAGCGCCTTCTCTACTGCAATCGAGTCTTCGGTGCTGCTTGAGATATCAATGACCACAGCAACATTTATGTCGCTTTTATTTTGCTCTTCACTAGCCCCAATCTTCACAGGCAATAATGTTTCTAGCAGAGTTCCTTTATATCCGCCTCTGTCAAATGAATTTTCTCCACCTATTAAAAAAAGCCCGTTTCCGTCGGACACATAGTCACTTAATTTGTCCATGTTTGGGAGTATTTTTGATGCTTTGATGTCGTTTAATATCACTACCATGTAATCTGACAAATCGCTTGGAATGCTGTTTTTCTGGTCGAGCTGGTAAATTTTATTGAGCTCATTTGCCAATGGCGAGTTTTTTTCCGTGACATAGAGTATTTTTGGCCTTGGAACTATTTTCACGCTTTTGTAAAACAGGTTATTGTTCTTGAAAAAATCATCAGGGCCAACATCCAAGAGTCTTGCTGTGAGCTTGTGGTATTCCCCTTCGGGAAATCTCTTTGATATTGCAAATGACTTTGAACCGCTACCTTTTTCTTCCAGCAAAAGACTTGTGTCGTCAGCTGTTACTTGCAATGTGTAAGGTATGCTATTGCCTGCAACAGTGGCCTTAATTACAAAATCGCCTTCAGTGTCTTTTATGAGCTCAGGCGGGCCATCTATTGTCACACCAACATCATTTCTTTCAGGTTGCATCTTTAAAGTGCTTACTGTGGAATTTATGCCGGATGCGAAAAGCATTATATCTCCCAATAATTTGCCTTCATTATTTGCGCCGTCGGTTATTACCAATACATTGTCATTGCCTTCAATATTGTTTAATATTCCATTTCCAATGGTTGAGTGCTCGCCATTTGAGATTGTACGACGTTCAACCCTTATGGCGCCTTGAAGCTTTTTGTAGAGGTCGTTTGCAATATTTTCGTTGTACAACTGCATTGATGTGGAGTTGTCCACCAGAATCAACAAGCGCGGATCGCCCTGGACAGTCTTGCTTTCCAGAACAAACGGCGATGCGATCGCAAGCATCAAAAATAAGATAGCCAAGCTCCTCAAAGTCAATATTATTTTCCTGTCAATTTTTTTTGACTTCAAGTAATTTTCAAGCTCAAACTTATTATTGAATTTTATGAATGTCTTTCTAGTGAACCAGAACAAAAACAGGAGAACTGGCACTATGGCTATAAGCACATAAGAGTACCTCACGCAATATTTTGAAACGCAGTAAATTTTCGTGTAATCCGGAATCAAAAATCTCATAGGTCGCCTCTCCTTTTTATGTAAATGAATTCGGTAATAATAAATAAAAACACCAGGCCAAGTATTGTAAGTTCAAGGTTGAAGTTATGCTCTTTGCTTTCGCTTTCAAGAAGTTTTTCTCTTTCCTTCTTGCTTTCAACTTTTGTCGGCAAGTTTATATTGGATTCTTTTTCATCGAGAAGATTGACGGCAAATTTCTTGTTGTCAAACTCATAAATTCCAACCTCGTCCATCAATAATTTTGAAGTTGTCAATGTTGCAGACGGGGTCTTGACCTTTTGCTCGCCAATGCTGGCTATCTTTCCGGTCTTCAAGTTGAATTCTTTTATATCCTCTGTCCCAACCATAAAATTTATCAAAGAGCTCCAGAATATCGGGTAGGAAGGTAATGTCTTGAAATCGCTTACTTCATCCAGGACGCCATAGTACACCACTTTGCCCTTTTTCCTCTCCCCATAGACAATCATCGGGGTTTTGTCGTCTGCAGAAGCAAATGTGATTGTCCCTTTTTTGTCATCAGCATCAAAATATGATCCAGCTGTTGTGAAGCACTTTTCCTTTTCGAACTGCTTTGTTATCTGGTTTATGTTGTCGATGCAAACCTTTGTTGGCTTGTTGATTTTATTCTTTAAGTCAACAGTCAGCAGGTCCTTTGTGTTTATGCTCTTCAAGTCTTCCTGTGCCGCGATGATTAAATTGCCACCATTATCTACATAATCTTGAATATCCTCGAAAGTGCCCGGAACTATGTCCTTTGGACTGGTTTTATAGAAGATAATAACGTCATGCTTGTACGGATCAACCTTATCCTTGTTTGTGCTTATTGTAAGTACAGGAGGATTCACCACATCAAGAGATATGTCTTTAGCTGCCTCCAGCGCCCTCTCGAGATTGCTTGCTTTTGTCCTGCAGTCGGGATAAGCCGAAGAAGATTCCCCACAGTTTGTCACAAGCAGTACTGTATTTTTTATTTTTGGCGGCGTTGCTATGTATACAACATCATCAACTTCAAAATCATCCTTTGGCTCAAGCTGGACCTTTGATATGCCGGCAGGCGTGTCAAAAATGAAATTTTCAATCGAGTTAGGCGCGATTGTCACTTTTGTTTCAGTTATTGCCTTATTGTCTTTGACGATTTTTATGGTCCTCTGCACAGACGCATTGCCAAAATTCTTGACATAAACCTTTGTATTGTATTTTGTGACCTCAAGATTTGTTATTCCGACATTTTTTGCAGTGTTTGACATGTCCACAAAGTCCACTATCTTGTTCTCCGACACGATTGTTGTTTTTACAACCTCCATGTCAGGGCCTTCTGTCGACAGGAAATCGCTGTACACAATGATTCTGCCAGGTTTCTCTCCCAATATGTCTTTGGCCAAGAGCAGAGAATCTCCCAAATTTGTGCTCGTAGCTTTTGGCCTTATTTTTGAGAGGACATCTAAGGCTAATTCGTTTTTTTCATTTTCGAGAACAATCAATGGAATATTTTCTGCCAGTATTATGCTGTTTCGACCGCTCACCACTTTTTTGGCTTCTTCCAGGGCCCTGTCAAATCTTGAAATGCCATTTTCTTTTGCCTGCATCGAAGCGCTCACATCCAGGATTGTCACAGTATTTTCCCGAGTTACGTCATATTTTAAGTTTACATACGGCGCAGCCGCGACCAAAGACAGCCCCAATATGGATAATAATTGAAGAAGGAAAAGCAGATTTGTCATCAATTTTTGCAGGAATGAATATTGCTTTGACCTTTTGTTGTCCTGCATGATGAACATCAGGGAAGGTATTATTTTGTCCTGCGGCTTGGGCCTTCTAAGATAAAGAATTATAAAAATCAAGACCCCTATAAGCGCCACCAATCCAAAAGGTCTTCCAAAAGGCAGGCTTACCATTTTATTTTCTGCCCCTCTTTTTTTTGTTTAGTATCAAATCCTTAATTTCACTTGGGTTGATTAAGTTCTTGACCAAAATTAAGAAGTCATTGAGTTCATACCAATAGACGTCAGATTTAAAGTCTATTTTCAAGTCCTGCCTTCCCTCCTGCGGCAAAGTCAACTGGCCCTGTTTTGTGAGCTTAGCCTTTCCTATAAACTTCGGCTCCATGTTAATAAACTTAATATTCTTAATAAAAATAATAGTATTTTTAGAATTATTATAAGTAATATTTATAAATGTTGCGGATTTAGGAGACTGTTACCTTAATATCCAATAGCTATTTATTCTTTAAATAACTTAATCTCAAAAAAAAACGAGTTGGGGCGCTGAAGAGGCGCTCCAATGACAAAAACAGGTTATCTTAAAAGATACAGAAACCCAGTAATTGTAATAAGATTTTCAATTCTGCTGCATATTTATCTTTCAT
>JAHFQL010000010.1 GCA_023259315.1 Candidatus Woesearchaeota archaeon
GTGTTACTCCAGTTCTAGCTTCAATAAAATTATGGTTTGTTTGAGTTATGTGGAGCAGATTTATAATCTGCTTTCTTTTCTTGGCAAAGTTTCTTGTTTCTCTCACAAAACAACCAACTCTTGCTCTAAGCTTAGAGCAAAGCCCATCAATATTATTAATTCTAATCTCGTTGTAATTTAAATTTCCAATAACTTTTCTTTTATTATTTCCAAAAACAATTCGTTTTTCTTTATCTTTAATCACTTGTCCATAATTTATGCAATCTTTGTTAAAGAATTCCAGCAGAGCATTTTCATTCTGGTCATTTCCATCCGAACAAAAGTTTATTTTGTTATAATATGCAGGTTGCTGAGTTATCTCAGCAACTTTTTTGTATAATTCATTGCATACTGCCTGTATCCATTTTCCGACGGAAAAAGCTTCGAATAAGCCTGTTTCTCTTTTTATTGCTAAGTAAGAGTATGCATCGCCTTGCTCAAAGTCCGAGAAAAATTTGTCGGCAACTTTTTTTTGTTTTTTTTAACAAAATTCCAGAACTCATCTATTTCGTGAGTGTCCAACTTAACGTCATGCAATAAAAATTCAGTTACAGCTTCACAATGCTCAGCTACATCAGAAGCCAAGCTTCTAATGGTGTCAAGATGGTGTCCTGTTGACCTTGCAACTCCTCTAAAACTTGATTTTTCTACAAATTGTTTGCTTATTGATATTATCTCTTTTTTGGAAAGGTGCTTTCCAAAAAATGGAGTGCCTTTTGTTGAATTAAAATATTTATTGCACTCTGTACATTTTAATTTTCTGCAACCGTTGCGGTCAAATCCCTTACCATTAATGTTGCTTAATCCTTTTTTTCCATAAGTTTTGCATTCTTTATTTTGGCAGAAGTAATTGTACCATCTATTCTTTTTCATATTATCACCTTTGTTGAGCTATTATATAAGAACTTATATTTAAAGGGTGTGGTTTATTAGGTCAGTTTGACCAAAACATTTAAATACCTCGGAGCATAATCTGGGCATTATGCAAAAATCGCAATGGATGGTCATTTTATTGGTTGTAATATTAATATTATCTCTAAATTCAGTTTCAATTCTTGCAGAAAGCAAAGCTCATGAGAAAGTAAGAGTAATTGCCCATACAGACAAGGAAATTTCTGATGCGGAATCAAATGGCTGCAAAGTTGTAAGGGAAGCAAAGACTTTGAAGGCTTTAGAATGCCCTAAAGACGCAGCTTCTTTACTTGGTTTGCAGGAAGATGTTCAAGTTTTCGCTGTTGATTCTGGAGCCAACACTCAGATTAAAGCAGATGTGGTGCAATCATCCGGAGACACTGGAGTTGGCAGAAAAGTAGTAATATTAGATACAGGATATAATTACAATCATCTAGAGTTAAGTTCTAGTTATTTGGGAGGAAAAGATTTTGTAAATAATGACAATGACCCATTAGACGATAATGGGCATGGAAGCCATGTTGCCGGCATAATCACAGCAGATGGCGTATCTGCAAATGCAAAAGGAGTTGCGCCAGGCACTGGAGTTATTGCTGGAAAAGTTTTAGACTCTTCTGGCTCAGGATTTTTTAGTGATGTTGTTGCTGCCATATATTGGGCAATAGACGGGCCTGACGGTATATCTGGAACACCTGATGATTTCCAAGCAGATGCAATCAGCTTGAGCTTGGGAACTTCACCTCCGTATACATATAAAGGATTTTGCGATAGTGTGCTGCCCGATTTGACAAATGCAATCAAATACGCTTTATCTAAAGGCACGCTTGTTGTAGTTGCAGCAGGAAATAGCGGAAGCTCAGGAGTTTCAATACCCGGATGCATAAGCTATTCAACAACTGTTGGGGCAGTTGACAGCACCGATAAAGTCGCAAGCTTCTCTGGAAGAGGTAATGCTGTTGACATTTCTGCGCCTGGGGTAAATATTTATTCGTCTTGGCTTGGAAGCTCATATGCAACAGCAAGCGGCACAAGCATGGCAACTCCAATGATAACTGGAACAGTTGCCTTAATCAAATCAGCACATCCAATTTATAGTGTCTCTCAGGTTCAGAATGCATTATTTAAAACTGCAAAAGACCTTGGCAAATCAGGAAAAGACACAAGCTACGGTTATGGAAGAGTTGATGCTTCTGCTTCAGTAAATTATGTAAGCGCTGCTAAGAATTAAGTTTTGAATTCTTCTATTTTAAATCAACATCTTTATAAATTTCTGCACATTATTAATAATTAAATTTTAAGCATAATAAATTATTTTCAATATAGAAAAAATGATAACCTACGCAGAAAAACCGTACAAACCAGAACAAATAAGGCACATACTTAATCCTATTATTGATAAATGGTTCTTTACAAGATTCAAAGAATTTTCATTGCCGCAGTTATTTGGTGTTATGGAAATACACTCAAGAAATAATATTTTAGTCAGTGCTCCAACAGGCGCAACAAAAACATTGACAGCTTTTCTTTCAATTCTGAATGAGCTGATTGATTCTAGCGAAAAGGGAATTTTGGAAAACAGGGTTTACTGCATTTATGTAAGCCCGCTAAGAGCGCTTAGTGAAGACATCAAGGTTAATTTAGCGGAGCCGTTGAAAGAAATGGAAAAAATTGCAGGAAAAAAATTAGGCATCAGGGTTTCAACAAGAACTGGGGACACTTCAGCATCTGAAAAAGCGGGCATGTTAAAAAATCCGCCGCATATTTTGATAACAACTCCTGAAAGCCTGGCAATAATGCTCTCATCAATCAAGTTTAGCGAGTTGCTGAAAAATGTTGAATGGTTTATTGTGGATGAGGTGCATGCGTTGGCAGAAAACAAAAGGGGAGTGCACCTTTCATTGTCCACGGAAAGACTAAACAGGATTTCCCCTGCAATGACAAGGATAGGCTTGAGCGCCACGATTGCGCCATTAGAAGAAATTGCAAAATTTGTTGTGGGATATAAAAATGGAAATATGAGGGACTGCAAGATTGTTGATGTCCAGTTCATAAAAAACATGGACCTGAAGGTCTTAAGTCCCGTTCCTGATTTAGTTGATGAAGAGCATATAATAATGCACAATGCCATGTACAGCTTGATTGATGACCTGATCCAAAGCCATAAGACAACTTTGATTTTCACTAACACAAGGTCTGCAACAGAAAGGGTAGTACATCACCTGAAGGAAAAATTCCCGAAGAAATACACGGAAAACATTGGGGCGCATCACGGCTCCTTGTCAAAAATCTTTAGGCACAGCATTGAAAACAGGCTGAGAAAAGGCGAATTAAAAGTTATTGTGTCGAGCACTTCTTTGGAGCTGGGAATCGACATTGGATACATTGATTTGGTGATTTGCCTTGGCTCGCCAAAATCAGTTGCGAGGTTTCTGCAGAGGGCTGGAAGGTCAGGGCACAAGCTTCATGACACAGTCAAGGCCAGGATAATTGTTCTTGACCGAGATGATTTGGTTGAGTGCGCTGTCCTGCTTAAATCAGCAATAGAAAAGAAAATTGACCAGATACACATCCCAAGAAACTGCCTTGATGTCTTGGCGCAGCAGATACACGGAATGTCTCTGGAGCAGAGATGGAATGTGAATAGTTTATTTGAATTGGTAAAACAAAGTTATTGTTACCATGAAATTGATTTGAAAGATTTCACAGAAGTTTTAAACTATCTTTCCGGGAAATACGTTTCTTTGGAAGACAGAAACATTTATGCGAAAATATGGTATGATGAGGAAACTAATGAGATTGGAAGAAAAGGCAAAATGTCAAGAGTGATTTACATGACAAACATAGGAACAATACCGGAGGAGTCACATGTCATTGTCAAAGTTGGCGAGCAGGTCATTGGCACAATTGACGAGGCATTTCTTGAGAGGCTAAAAAGAAACGATGTCTTTGTCTTGGGAGGTGAAAGATACGAGTTTCTTTATGCAAAGGGGATGGTTGCCTATGTGAACGCCTCTGTTTACAGGCCTCCGACAATTCCGAGCTGGTTTTCCGAGATGCTGCCGCTGAGCTTTGACCTTGCGCTTGAGATTGGAAGGTTCAGGAAACTGATGAATGAATTATTTTGCGCAAACAAGCCAAAGAAAGAAATTCTTGAATTTATCAATAATTATCTATATGTGGACAAAAATGCAGCTGAATCAATTTATGATTACTTCTATGGGCAGTTCAATTATGCAGAGATTCCATCCCACTCGAGAATCATAGTAGAGCAATATACAGATGACAAAAACAAAAGAAAATACTACATATTCCACACGCTTTATGGAAGAAGGGTGAATGACTGCCTGTCAAGGGCCGTTGCATTTGCAGTCGCGAGAACACAGCACAGGGATGTTGAAATTGGCATTAATGACAACGGATTTTATGTTGCCTCTGACAAAAGCGTAAATGTTATGCAGGCATTTAACTTGATAAAATCAAAGGAGATGAGAAAGGTAATGGACATGGCAATAGAAAACAGTGAAATCCTGAGGAGAAGGTTCAGGCATTGCGCCTCAAGGGCAATGATGATTTTGAGAAATTACATGGGGCACCGGAAAAGGGTTGGAAGGCAGCAGGTTTCATCAATGATTTTAATTAATGCCGTGAAAAGAATTGACCCGAATTTCTGCATTCTGAAAGAAGCCAGAAGGGAAGTTCTTGAGGATTTGATGGACATAGAGAACACAACTAAAGTTATTGAAGGCATTGAGCAGAAAAAAATCCTGGTGAAAGAAATAAAATCAGGCTTGCCGTCGCCATTTGCATTCAATGTTGTGCTTCAGGGATTTACCGATGTCATGAAGATAGAGGACAGGGTTGAATTTGTAAGGAGACTTCACGAGCAGATAATGGCAAAGATAAAGCTGGAGAAATAGGAATTTGAATTTACATTATCTATATCTTTTTAAAGTCAAGAAAATTAGCTAATCTAAAATGCCAAGTGCCTACCAGCTTGATGCAATATTGATTCCAGGAGGCGGCCTTAACGCGGATGGCACAGTGCCGCTATGGGTAGCCGCAAGATTAGATGAAGCAGTGCGATTGCAGAATAATGCAGCATATCTTATATCACTTTCGCGAGGAACTCCGCACAAGCCAAATGTTGTTATAAATGGCAGGCCTATTTATGAAGCAGAGGCTATCAGGGATTATCTGACTGCAAACGGCGTTCCACATCAAAAGATAATTATTGAAACCTTATCTCTTGATACATTGACAAACGCATATTATTCTAAAGAGATTGCTAACAGAAACGGATTGAAAAGGCTATTAGTTATAACCTCAAAGTTTCATAATAAGAGAACAATGTTGGCCTTCCAGTGGGTTTTTGGACTTACGCCTGCAGATGGGTATTCCTTGGATTTTATTGAAACGCCCGATATAGGAATCCCACCAGACACCTTGGCTGCAAGAATCAAATGGGAACAAACTAGGTTTGAATGGCTGACAAATTTAATTGAAAGAATTAACACGCTCGACGAACTTAGATTATTTTTAATGTCTCCCGAGTTCCTGAATGGAAGCCAAACTCATCCGCCGCCAGCAAAAGTTTTGGGGGTTTATTAAGCCAGCTAAAAATTTAGGAATATCGATACATTTTTAAATTCCAAGACATAAATATTCAATATGACAAAAAAGTTTACAGTAATAATTGAAAAAGGAGAAGATGGTTATTTAATTTCTGATGCAGTTGAGCTTCCTGGCTGCCATACTCAAGCTAAAAATTTAGATGATCTTTTGAAGAGAACAAAGGAAGCAATTTCCCTATATTTAAAATCTACAAAGGATAAAGAAACTTATTCTGAATTCATGGGTATCCAACAAATAGAGGTGTAAGTGTTGACCAAGCTGCCCCTTCTGACAGCTTTGGAAATGACTAAAGTTCTAAGAAAATTAGGCTTTGAATTCATAAGACAGGAAGAAAGCCATATGTTTTTTGAACATCCTGATGGAAGAACAACAGTTATCCCAAATCATCCAAGTGAAGAAGTTGACAGGGGGCTTTTGAACAAAATAGTCAAACATGATTTACAAATAAGAAGGGAAGAATTCTTGCGACTAATAAAATGATACTCGGAGTAACCGGCTCAATCGGCTCTGGAAAAACAACTGCTGCAAAGATATTTTCGAAATACCATTATAGTAGAATAGATGCTGATGAAATAGGGCATGAATTATTAAAATCAAATAAAAAAATAAAAAATAAAATACTAAAAGAGTTTGGAAAAGGAATTCTTGATAAGAATAATAACATCAACAGAAAGAAATTGGGAAAAATCGTTTTTAATTACAAAGCAAAATTGAAAAAATTAAACTCTATAATGCATCCTGCAATTATAAATGAAATAAAAAATCAAATAAACAAGTCAAAGAATAAAAATATTGTTATTGATTCCCCCCTTCTTCTTGAAACTGATGCCAAAAATCTGGTTGACGAAGTTGTTGTGGTTAAATCTGATATCAAATATATTTCCAGAAGAAACAAAAATTTCTCAAAAGAGTATATTAAAAAAATATCAAAATCCCAGATGCCCATGAAAGAGAAAATAAGGCACGCCGATTATGTGGTTGACAATAATGGGGATTTGGAAGAATTAAGAAAGCAGGTTAAAGATGCAATTAAATTTTTAAGTAATTAATAAAAATTATTTTTCATGTTCTGTCTGTAACACACCCATCTGATGCTGAGGAAACCAATTGGGCATACTTCCTTAATATTCCACTACTGCTAAGAGAAAACTAAATTCTTTATAAATTTATCTCAAAATAAATTTCCAAACAGCAAAAAACAACAAACTTTAAAAAACAAAAACTTTTACTCCTACTTAAATGAACTCAGCAGTTTATCCGGGAACTTTTGACCCTGTGACCAATGGTCATATAGATGTTATTGAAAGAGCTTTGAAATTATTTGACAAACTTTATATCGTTGTTGCAGACAACCCGCAGAAAGCTGTTACATTCTCCGGCAAGGAAAGAGTTGATATGCTAAAGGAAGCGCTTAAGAGCCTTGATGGAAAGATTGAGGTTGAATACTTTAACGGATTGTTGTTGAATTTTGTGAAAAAGAAAAAATCAAACGTAATTGTGAGGGGCTTAAGGGCGATTTCTGACTTTGAATTCGAGTTTTCAAGAGCGTTATTAAGCAGGGAACTGGAGGAGGAAATAGAAACAATTTTCCTGATGACAAAAGATGATTATGCTTTCCTGAGCTCCAGCATTGTGAAGGAAATAGCGATGTTTAACGGCTCTGTAAAGGGATTTGTGCCTGAGATTGTTGAGAAAAAGTTGAAGGAAAAGTTTAGGAGATAATATTTAATTTAAATTATCACATAACTCTTTCTGGAGGTTTCTGCATTCTTCCTATGTATCCTACATATGGGGGATCCATAATATCAATTCCAGCGTGTTGACGTATGTATGACCTAGCTAGATCAAAATCCAGCGGAACTATTTCCGGAATGACTTGAGTTCTCCTTACTGAATTAAGTTTTCTTGCTACGATTTCAGCTAAAGAGAGTTCCTCTGAAAAAACTGTGCTGACAAGATGAGGAAAATCTCCATGCTTTACAAATGCCGCTGTTTGATCTATTAAACTCTGCTGCGATTTTGATTGCTGTGATCTTAATTCTTGTTCTAAATCGAATCCCTTTAATGTCACGTAAGCAATTCCACCGCTATTCCCTATGATATTACGAAGTGTTACCAATTTGATTCCTCCTATTGCATATACAGAAGGATTGGCTACTCGATATAATATATCGCTTGCACTAATTCCAATTCCTATATTGTTGGGGTTTGTAAAATATCCATAAGTCTTAACTAGCCCTGATGGAAAAGTAACTTTTAATTCAAACCACCCTCTTAACATTCTTTCATATTCTTGCTGGCTTCCGTATGCTTCAACGATTTCACCATTTTCAATGTCTGTAAGCTCTTCAAGTGTTGCTCTAGTTTTCACTTCATCCACCTCAAATTTTGACGGAATGGTAACTGCAAAGAGGGGCATAAGAATTTTTTGTGCATCATATAATCTATCAATTACAGCTTGTCTAGCTTTGGTTTGATCATCCATATCAGATTTTAGCAAGTCAATTCAATTTATAAATCTTTTTATTTTGTAACTACTTGTTAATCATAAATTATAGCCAACCAAAACCAATAAATTCCAACAACGTGGATGAAAACTGAGTGCAGAGGAAAAATCCGCTACGAAGTTCGGATTTTTCCTTTGCGAATAGGGTTTTGTGTGACATGCGAGTGAGCTTCGTTTGCGAACTCGCTCACAATTGACTCAAAACCCGTGTTTGAATCCAATGATGTTATTGGAATTTCAATTAGAAAAAATATTAAAAATCTTCACTCATAGAACTTGCTCAAATCTTCCTCGTGCATTCTTCGCTTGGGCTCTTTGTCAAGAATTACTTTTTGTTTTATCAGCCTTGCCGTGTAGCCGGCTATTATGTTCCTCATTTTTGTGGAATCTACGCTTGTATATTTCTCGACCAATTCCTTGTTCTTGTCAAAATCAGGAGTAAATTCCTGAGCATGCACCTTAACAAGCTTTATTGCTATGCTTTTGACCAATCTTGTCTTTATTCTTCCCATTTTTATTCAAGTTTTGTCTGGTCAAAAGGCTTGACAGAAACATCTTTTTTGATTGTTCCAGGAAAAGGTCTTTTGACTGCTATCGGTATCAACCCCTGCTTAAACTCGAGCTTTGCTATCTCAACAGTGTTGTAACCTATCTTTTTCAAATCTTCATCCGTTAGCTTGACCATGAACGGCGCCCCCATAGAAATCTGCAGCGCCCTTGCGCCTATAATCCTTGCGTGCTCGTATTTGGTGTATTCTTCCATATTATTTACTCGTCTTCCTCATTGTCATCATTGTCAAAATCATCATCGTAGGATAATTTCATTTGGCTCACCCCCAAAAGTTTTAAAGCACTTCATCATCGTCCAAAAAACTTTCACCGCATGAAGGGCACTCAACCTCGCCTTCCTCTAGTATAGTACCACAACTGGGGCATTCCCTCTGCTCATCGTAATCCCCCATTTAATCACCACAGAGCAAAGCCTTTCATCGTGGCTTTAAACATGCTCGGCTTGAAATCTGACGGTAGTATTTAAATATATCGGTAAATTAGTAAACGACATAAGTAACTGGACACGTTAAGCGTAAAAAAATCCCCATCAAGAAAGTTTTCTATGCTTTCTTGTATATTCTCCAAGTTAGGATAATAAATTGAATTTGTCACATTTGCTCTTACAATCTTACAACAGGTTTCTGTTTGATTTAGCTCTGGACTGTAAGGGGAAATGAATTCAACTTTAATTCTTGAGAATTTCCTTAAGTAATTCATTATTGGGGCAGTCTTGCGATAGCTAGTATTATCCAATAAATTTCTTCCTTTTAGGAAGAGAATCTATAAAATCCGATAGAAAAGCTTTGTAAGCCAAGGAATTCAGAGCATCATAAAACTCATAGAATAATTTTTGACTATCCATTAATGCTCCAAAAATTGTAAGTTTCTTATTACTCCAGAATAAAACTCCCTTGGGCATTTCTTCCTTGAAAAACCAAACTCTTCTGTAAACAGGAACTAAACGAAAGCCTGCCTCGTCAAAAGTTACGATTGAATAACCCATATTTTCCTGCTCGAGTTTTTTTTTAAATTCCTCTCGGAATTTGTTCTGTGCCTTTTCATCTTTCCTTATGTGGCTTACTCTTGGAATTGTCAATGACAAGCCTATTTTATGCAGTAATCTTTGCGTGTGACGCAAAGTGTATTTTCTATTGATTTTGTGCTCAATAATCTCAAGAACTTCTTTGGACGAAATTCCTGTCTTTTTTGGCTCAAGGATTCGTACTTTTATCAAATTTCTTATAGAAATTAGTTCATCTTTTGTTAATGGAGTTGGCCTTCCACTTCTTGGCTTGTCAGCCAAGCTTTTGGTTTTTTTACATCTGTTAACCCAGAATGAAGCTTTTGATTTGCTAATACCAAGTATCGAGGCAATTTCCCTAACGGTTCTCTTTTCGTTGCCTAATTTGATTATTAGTTCACGCTCTTTTTGTTTTGCTGATTTCAGAATATCGCCCTATAAAGCTTAAGAAGAACTAGTATATATATTTTGTCCTAAAATTATTGTCGTTTACTAAAAAACCAATAACTTTATATAGTGGCAAATTATCCTCTATATTGGTACATAGAAATTGCTATTTCTAGTAAATTTCGTGTAACTAATTAGAAGGAGTGGAAGAAGAATGCGTTACGGAAGTTTTGAGAACAGAACTATGCATAAGATAAAGTGTTCTGACTGCGGCGCGGATGCGGAAGTACCGTTCCAGCCAAAGGAAGGAAGACCTGTCTATTGCAGGGACTGTTACAGCAAGAAGAAACCAAGATACTAGGATAACAATCCTTAGTTAACAGGTTCATATAATAAATTTTTTTATTTTTTTTTTGATTTTTTCTTATGATTAAATATATAAGTATGTTCTTATTTCCATTGCTATTTTTAAGTGTATACAAATGAGTATAGATGCTAAAATAATAAGACGGACAAAGAAAGGAGACTGGATTGCACTTACTAGTTTGGGTATTGAAATTTTGTTGTCTCGTTCTGATAAAAATTTATTTTTAGGAGCTCAAGTTTATTTTCAAGGCCTTAGGAAAGGCGAGCATATTTCATTTCCTGATGGAAGATATAATGTAAGAAATACTCCGATTCAATTAGTAGGTGTTGGTGTAATTGATGATGACCATATAAATTATGCAGAAAGGGATCAATATGATTATTGGAAAGCCTTGACAGGTAATTTCGGCAGGACCAATTTAAGAAAAAATACCGGACCTAGATATGTAGACATAGGTACGATGGTGGATATCCACAGCGTTAGATCACAAGGAATAAATCACAGATGGATTGATGACTGGAGTGCTTCATCAGTGCAATATCCAGAAGGGCAACTTTCCGGTAGCCAGATAGATTTAGCTCGAAGAATTCAGAATGAATTTTTTAATGGTCCGAAGCCGGCACTTAATGGGAGAGTAGGAACTGTTGTATTAGTTGATAGCAATGATATGGTTATAATTCCAGACGAGAAATTCCATAAGTTAAGCATTTTTGGTAAAGACTTGGAAGCAAGGCATGTTTTTAGCTTATCGAGTGAGCCAAGAGACCAATTCCCAGTTGGAACAAGGGTAGTTTACGGCACATTATTTCACGATGGAGAATATCATAGAGATAAAGCTTATAAGTTATAATTTACGATGATTTTTAAATACTTAATTTACCCTATTCTATATGCAATTCCGCCTAATAGAGCAGCAATCTTACAACGCAGCCATGAACATGGCCTTAGACGAATCTATATTTGAAAGTGTTTCAAAAAATAAATCATTGCCTACAATCAGGCTCTATAAATGGAAAAACAACTCTGTTTCTGTTGCTGCCAATCAAAACGAAGATGAAATTGATTTGGGTTTGTGCAGAAAAAATAATATTGATGTTGTCAGGAGGATTACTGGGGGAAGGACTGTTTTCCACGATAAAGTTGACTTTACATACAGCGTTATTGCACCGATAAAATTTTTTGACAATAGCATAAAAAATGCTTATTCAGAAATCTGCTCTTGGATTATGGATGGTTTGCATGATTTGGGAATAAAATCCAAATTGGAGAACAAGAATGATATAATGGCATATGGAAAAAAAATATCAGGAAATGCGGCAAAGCTAATTGATAAGATTTATCTCCAGCACGGAACTTTGATTTATGACATTGATTTCAGTTTGATGCCAAAGATATTAAATATTTCTGAGGAATTGGCAAGGCAGAAGATTGCATCAATTTCACAATTCAAGAAAATAAGCCAGGAAAAAGTTTATCAGGCATTAAAGAAAAATTTTATCAAGAATAAAAACATTAAAGTGCAAGAATTGTCAAGGGATGAATTAACCAGAGCAGAGCAATTGGCAAAGACAAAATACAAAGACTTAAGCTTAACATCAAATTTAATTCTTAAAAACAAAGGAGCTTGCTATGTACTAGAAGTAAATTAAAAAGGCAGAAAAATTTAAATAATGGCGATAATTCTTATGATTTATGGACGATAGGTATATGACTGTAGCTTCCATGGCTTTCTTGGAATGTTTAAAGCCGGAGGCGAGTATCGAGGTTGTCATTACCGGTGAATGTTCTGGCGACTTGACGGGAAAATTGGTAGGAGCACCCCAGACAGCTTCAGAAATCGGCGTCCCGGCAGCCCCTAGAAGTGATTATGCAGAATCAATTGCGGTAATTCGTAGATATATTGATCAAGTAAAAGGAACTCATATGAGAACTGACCTTCCATCAGGCCAAGTTCTTGCAATATTGACTAATGAACAAATTGTAGCTCTCGAACAGCTAACCATCAATAGAATTTTACCAGTTGAATGGATATCCATTCTTAGACCAGCAACGAAGAAAAATTAAATTAAGAATTCTTAATGCTCTTTCGGTGGTTCAAAATCCAAAGTCTCCAATCTTTTTATAAGCTCAACGGCAAATCTTGCAGCTTGGGCGCCATCAACAATTCTGTGGTCATAAGTTAAAGACAGAGGCAATATTTTTCTTACTTCAATTTTCCCGTTTCTAACAACTGGCTTTTCAACCATTCTTCCAACTCCAAGTATTGCGCTTTCGGGAAAGTTGATTATTGGAGTAAAAAATTGCACACCAACAGAGCCGAGGTTGCTCACTGTAAAAGTTCCTCCTTTCAAGTCCATCATGTTGACTTTTCTTGTCTGGGCGTCAATGGCCATTTTTTGTATCTCTGCAGCAATTGTCTTTATGTCTTTTGCCTGGGCTCCTTTCACTACAGGAACAAACAATCCGTCCTCTGAGTCAACAGCAACCCCAACATTGTAATATTTTTTCAAGACAATTTCATCGTCTTCAAGAGAGGCATTCAAGTATGGATGGCCCATCAAGGTTACGGCAACTGCCTTTACAATGTAAGGAGCCAAGGTCAACTTTATTTTTTCTTTTTCATAAGCGGATTTTTCCTTTTCCCTTAAATTCCACAAGTCTGTAACATCTGCTTCGTGCATGTTTGTCAGCTGTGCTGCTGTAAAAATCGACTCAACCATTTTTGTAGCTGTTGCTTTTTTGATACCGTGCAATGCAACCCTGTCAATGTATCCAAAGAAGTCATATTTTCTAACAACCTTTATTCCAGATTCTTCTTTCGCAGTTCCTGCTGCTTTCTGGGCATCCTCAATGGTAATTCTGTTGCCCGGGCCAGTGCCTTTTACGCTGTTCAAATCCACATTGAGTTGTTTTGCTAAATTTCTTACTGCCGGCGTGGCTTGAATTGATGCGCCTGCTGCAGCATATTTTTGTGAATTAATAGATTGTGACTGGGTGACTGGCTTTACTTCTTTTGCTTCCTCCAAAAACCCAACAACAGAACCGGTGTAAGGCACATTACCGTCATCTTTTTTGAATTCCATATGTTTTTTTGCATCCTCTAAACTTTCCCCTTCTTCAAGTATTGTCACCATTATTTCGCCGACATGTATGACGCCACCAGCTTGAACATGCAGTTTCAGAATCGTGCCGGACTTGGGTGATGGCATTTCAACTATTGCTTTGTCTGTCTCAATCTCGCCAAGCGGATCGTCAGCTTTTATTTTGTCGCCTTCCTTGACAAACCATTTCACTATTTCTCCCTCGTGGATTCCCTCTCCAACATCCGGAAACTTGAATTCGTAAGGCATTTTGTTTAAAATTTTTGTTTTATTGTTGTATTTTTATAAGTTTATTATTCAATCCGCTCACTTCGTTCGCAAATTTTACGCTCGGCGGCAAGGACGGCTGCTGCATTTTTTGCTTTTGTTTTGTCTACAGTCCATCCGCCTCGACTTATTTTAAAATTATTGTTATGTTCCGAGGCGTTGCGATGTGGAAATTGGAGCAACGCCGAGTGTAAATAATGTTGCCGAAGGCAACTAATTGAATTTATTTTTTATATTTATCCAAAATTTTATTTAACTTTATTATCAAATGTTTTCTCCAATTTGATTCTAGTTGAGTTTTCATCAATAAAACCAAATCTTTATCTGACTTTGATAATTTAGTTTTTAAAAGTTTATTGCATAATTTTAAAATTTCTACATCTCTCTTTGTTTTCAAAACATATTTCATTCTAAAAACTCATAACTTTTTCTATACCTTTCAAAACTCTGTTGGCATCCGGCAAATAATAACTTTCAAGTTTTGCGAAAGGAACAGGAACATCTGGGCCTGTTACTCTTACAACGGGAGCTTGCAGGCTTAGCAATGCTTTTTCGTTTATTGCAGCAATCAATTCACCAGCAAAGCCGGCTGTCCTCTGGGCTTCATGCGCGATGACGCACCTTCCAGTTTTTTTCACAGAGGCAATTATGGTTTCTGCATCATAAGGGTTAATTGTCCTTAAATCAATCAACTCAGCAGAATATTTCCCGTTTAATTTTTCAATTGCGTCCTGGCATGTTTTGATCATCGCGCCCCAAGCAATCAAGGTAAGGTCGTCTCCTTGCTGCAGGACATTTGCTTTGCCCAAAGGAACAAAATATTCCTCTTCAGGGATGTCCTGTTTTATTGCGCGATAAATCCTCATTGGCTCATAAAAAATAACAGGATCAGGGTCCCTAATTGCTGCTGCAAGCAAGCCTTTTGTATCGTATGGGTTTGAAGGCACAACCACTTTCAATCCAGAGATTTGGGAAAACAATGCCTCGCCTGATTCACAGTGCAATTCAAGAGCCCTTATTCCTGCACCATAAGGAGTTCTCACAACAAGAGGGCAAGTGAATCTGCCTCTGCTCCTCATCCTTATTCGTGCAGCATGAGACAGCAATTGATCAAATCCGGCATACATGAAGCCGCTGAACTGTATTTCTGCAACCGGTTTCATGCCGTTGACAGCCAATCCTATTGAAGTTCCGATAATTCCAAGTTCTGCCAATGGAGTATCCACAACTCTTTCAGGCCCGAACTCTTTCTGCAATCCATCTGTTGCTCTGAACACCCCGCCATTCAAGCCGACATCTTCTCCAAGAACCATCACAGTTTTGTCCCTTGATAATTCCTGCCTTAATCCCATATTCACTGCCTGGACTATTGTTGCTACAACCATTATTTAATCTCCATTATCCTATCTAAATCTTGCATATATCGAGGTTGATATGTTCCTATACCTTTTGGATTTACTGTCAGAGGCGACTGTACTGCCACTCCCTGCGAATTTACTAAATTTATTATCATACCATCAAGCTGGCCATCTACTGGTAAATTACGTGGTGGAATTCCATCAATCATTTGGATGACAGAATATAGTCCTAAATCATCATTATATAACTCCCGTTCACGTATCTCAAAACCAAGCCTATTATCTGATTCATACGCAATTGCAGTAACTCCAAATTTATCAAGTCGCTCTTGCTCATTTAACTTAATAGGCACTTCCCACTTATGGTAGTTGACAAATCTCCCTAACATAATATCATCTGCTAAAGCTGTGCCTTTTTCTACCGCTAATTCGAAAACATGATTAGCTTTTTGTGCTGGAGTGGGTGTAGCAGGACGACATGCAGGAGATAATGCTATAACACCTGCCATTGTACCTAATGCGACTAATCTTAACACAACCATTTTGTTTGGAATTTTTATTTTAATTCATAGTGATCAAAATATCAACTTTCAATCAATTAATGATAATGTTTATTTTTTATTTTGGTGCCAGAATATATTTTCCGGCAATTTCCAAGTCGGTATCAAAATCCCCCTGCCATTGTTTTCTAATCCGTTCAATACTTAAATCCGAAGGTATTTCGTCATTCCCATTTATGGCCCATACATAATCTATTTCTCCATCTAAATTAATATCTCCGAATTTTACAGCCACTTTTTATGTAAGGTTGGGTGCATGAAACTCCTCTTCATCTTCCAATCCCATTTTTCCATTGACATTTGTTGTGGAAAACTTAAGGTCTATTGTTAAATTATCACCAAATCCTCCGATCCTAGTTCTAGCCGCAGCAATATTCATAGTCCCTTTTGTATTTACATAATCAAACAACCTTCTTACTTCGGCAGGAGCGGCAGCATAAGCTAAATTTGCTATAATCATCACAGCAGCTATGTATTTTTTTACAGCATCCATTTTATTTTATAAAATCAACATAAAGTTTATCTAATGATGCATCTAAAACCTCTTGGCCAAAACTTGAAGTCATTATTTCACTAGGGGCTGGATCACGAGCCAATAATAGCAAAACTTCTTCCAATGTCCCCTCCCTAAGCTCTCTGTATAATGTCTCATCGGCAGTGCCGTCACTATTCAAATCACGGACAATTAGTATATGGGATTTATCAATATGTTGTACTAATAAATAATTAACCTGCCCATTAATGGATTCTTTTCCTACCATAAATTTGGTAGGCTGCTCTCCGTTCTCTGATGGAAGAAATCCATCAAAAAAATTCAGATAATGAGTCTTGCCACTTTTTATGTAAGTTGCACGTGTTCCGGTTTCTACAGCCAAATTTTCCAAAGCTCTTTCCTTTGTTGAATTTGATGTACATGCAACTGAACTCAATCCAATCAAAGCCGCAGCAGTAAATTTCTTTATGTTCATTTTATCCCCAGCTCCTCCATCTCTTCTTTCTGCTGCTGTGTCATTTCAGCATAAACATACTTGAACATATCTTTTGGATCAGGAGCCTGTATTTTTTCAAATTCTGTTACTGCTTTTTCGATTATTTCCTGTGATTTTTTCAGTACAGAGTCTTTGTAAGCATCATCTAACAAATTTTTCTTTCTCATGTATTTCTCAAGCCTGTCTATTGAATCTTTTTTCATCCAAGATTCGAATTCTTCCTTGCTCCTGTATCTTGAAGCATCGTCACTTGTGGAATGGTCGCATAATCTGTAAGTAAATGCCTCAATCAAAGTCGGCCCTTTTCCTGCTCTTGCCTTTTCAACAGCCTCTTTTGTTGCTTTGTAAACAGCAAAGATATCCATGCCGTCAATTTGTATTCCTTCGATTCCATAAGCAATTCCTTTCTGGGCAATGGTTTCTGAATGAGTTTGCTTTGGCCTTGGCACAGAAATTGCGAACTGGTTGTTCTCGCAAAAAAATATTGTTGGTGTCTGGAACACGCCAGCAAAATTCATCGCTTCGTGAAAGTCTCCTTTTGATGTTGCCCCGTCACCAAAATAAGTAATAGTTATTTGTTTAGTGCCCCTTAATTTAGCTGCCCATGCAGCTCCAACAGCGTGTATCATGTGGGTTCCAACAGGGATTGCAATAGGAAAATTATTCACATTTTGGGGGCTCTTAAGGCCTCTTTCATCGCCATTCCAGTATTGAAGCACTTGCACAATCGGGTGTTTTCTTGCTATTAACAAGGCAGAGTTCCTGTACATAGGGAATATCCAATCACTGTCTTCCAAAGCCATCGCACTTCCCAATTGGCATGCTTCTTGGCCTTTGAACTGTATATAAGTTCCCAATCTGCCCTGCCTTTGCATGTTGAAAGATTTCTGGTCAAATACCCTGATAAAAATAAGCATTTCATACATCTTATAGATATCTTCATTAGACAGCTTTGGCATCAGAGACTCATCGCGATTGCCCTGCTCATCCAAAATCTGAAGATATTCTATCTTAAAATCCTTCAAAACCCTTTTTGGCATATGTTTTCCCCAAATGACTAGATTTTAGGGGTATTTATAAATTTTGTTGAAAGGGATTTTAGAAATTTAATATTAAATAACTCTTTGCTGTAGTTCCTTTTTTACTTTTATAATTATAGTTTCATTTAGTTTTATACCTATAATATAAGAGTACGTGATTAGCGGGGTTTACGTCGAGCCTTTATAAATCAAGCCTTACATTTACGAAAAACTAACCCATTTTTGTCGACGAGCTAAAAATGTGCTAATCACGTACGCTATTATTTAGTTGTAATTTTATACATCCAGATTAACAACTTCTTTTGCATGCAGCTCGATGAATTTCCTTCTTGGCTCGACTTCATCACCCATCAACAGAGTAAATATCTTGTCAGCTTCAACAGCATCCTGTACTGTGACCTGCAGGATAGTCCTATTGCCGGGGTCCATTGTTGTTTCCCAAAGTTGCTGAGGGTTCATTTCCCCAAGGCCCTTGTATCTCTGCATGCCCGCTTGTTCTCTGCCAATTTCTTTCAAAAGGTTTTCAAGCTCTTCGTCATTATAAACATATTTTTCGATTTTGCCTTTTGTGACTTTATACAGAGGCGGCTGCGCAATATAGACATATCCTGCCTCTATGAGCTGCGGCACGTGCCTGTAAAAGAAAGTCAGCAACAAAGTCCTTATGTGGCTCCCATCAACATCCGCATCAGTCATTATAACAAGCTTGTGATATCTTGTCTTTGCCAGGTCAAATTCCTCCCCTACATTTGTTCCTATTGCTGTAATCATTGTGGTTATCTCTTCATTCTCAAAAATTTTATTCAGCCTTGCTTTCTCAACATTCAAGATTTTTCCTCTCAATGGGAGCACTGCCTGAAAACTCCTGTTTCTTCCCATCTTTGCTGAGCCCCCAGCGCTATCGCCTTCAACAAGGAACAATTCACATTTTGCAGGGTCTTTCTCAGAGCAATCAGCTAATTTTCCGGGCAAAGAGCCGTGGTTTAGTGCTCCTTTTCTCCTCGTCAATTCCCTGGCTTTCTGCGCAGCTTCCCTTGCTTGCGCGGCATTTACACATTTGTAGACAATTGTCTTCCCTATTGATGGATTTTCTTCAAGATATGAGCTTAAAGTATCGTTAACAATTGAGTCCACCAATCCTTTTATCTCAGAATTTCCAAGCTTTGTTTTTGTCTGACCTTCAAACTGCGGCTCTGGTATCTTTATTGATATGACTGCAGTTAATCCCTCCCTTACGTCCTCGCTTGTTAGCTTGGCACCCTTCATTTTGCTTTTTTCAATATAGTTGTTCATGACTCTTGTAAGGGCTGTCTTGAATCCCACCAGATGTGTACCACCTTCATTTGTGTTTATGTTGTTTGCAAAAGAGAATACGTTTTCCTGGTAGCCATCATTGTATTCCAAGGCATATTCAAACTGCACTCCATTTTTTGCCTTGCTTGAATAAATTGTCTTGTGCAATGGAGTCTTGTTCTTGTTCAGGTACTCAACAAAAGAAACTATGCCGCCTTCATATTGGAACTCATGTTTTTTTCCGTCCCGCTCGTCTTCTATGGTTATTTTTATTCTCTTGTTCAAAAACGCAAGCTCCCTTAGCCTGCTCGACAAGATGTCAAAGCTGAATTCTGTTGCTGGAAATATGTCATTATCGGGAATAAATTTTATTGTTGTTCCGGTTTCTTTCGGGTCAGCATCGCCTATTATTTTTAATTCTGTGACTGGCTTGCCGCGTTCATATTTTTGATGGTATAACTTTCCGTTTCTCTTGACTTCAACAATCAATTCCTTTGACAAGGCGTTTGTCACAGAAATTCCGACTCCATGAAGCCCGCCGCTTACCTTGTAAACTTTCTTGTCAAATTTCCCGCCGGCGTGCAGCTTTGTCATGACAACCTCAACAGCAGACCTGTTCAATTTAGGGTGAATGTCAACAGGAATTCCTCTTCCATTATCGCTTATTGTGATAAAGCCGTCTTTGTGGATTACAACAGAAATCAAATTGCAAAATCCTGCCAATGCCTCATCAATGGAATTGTCAACAGCTTCATAAACCAGATGATGCAGTCCCTTGATAGACGTATCTCCAATGTACATGCTTGGACGTTTCCTTACAGCGCTTAAGCCGCCAAGCACCTGGATGTCTTTTGCTTCGTAACTTGAATCAGACTTAGTTTCCTGCGTTTCTACTTGTTGATTTTGTTCCTGCTCCATTTTGGATTTTTAATACTTTATTTAAATTTTATTTTTAACGATATTTGAATCATTTTGTAGTTCTATTTCTAATTTTTAACATATGAAATTATTAAAAACCACTATTTTGTCGTCTGTAAATTAGTATTCAAACCTATAAAATTGAGAACTCCGAACTATATAAACCTTTCGTTCCTAGAATGGCATTATAAGGCTTAAAAAGCCAAAATTTAGGGGAATTGGAAATGCCGTTTTTTGGTGCTTTGTCTAATAGAAAATTATAAAGTTGTATACTTATTAGTGGTAACTATTTAGAAAGATTTATAAAGGGTATTTACTTTTATTTTATAGGGTGATCAAAATTGGCATATAGTCTACCTAAAAATATTGACCAAACTCTTCGCTTTTATGGAGTAGTAGGTAAAGAGAGATTTAAAACTCTTAAAGAATTTTTTTCTAAAAACGGATTCGCCTTAACTCAGGATTTACTAAACTATGGATTTAAGCCTGCTGACATTGAAGATGCTGTGAATTCTGGACAGATTGTTGTTGCACATTGGCCTGAACAAAATCCACGAACAGATGTGTACTGGGAAAAAGAACCTAAAACTTTAAGAATGTTAGACGAAATGGCTGAAATCGTTGTAGGACTTTGTCGTGGTCAAACTCCACATGAACCTATTGGCGGTAATGTAGAATCTGTTGGATCTGAAATTGGAAACAACGGCGTAGCCTTGACTGCCCTAGTATACGCAAGAGAGCAAGGAAGGCTTTATGAAATGCCAGAAAACGTCATGAGGCGGTGTC
>JAHFQL010000089.1 GCA_023259315.1 Candidatus Woesearchaeota archaeon
GCAAACAAAGAAGGAATTTCTCTGAAAGAGTATACAACAAGATACGAAAAATTATTCTTTACAGATTTGGAAACTTTGAACATAGACAAAGCTGATGTTTATCCGAGGGCAACTGAACATATTAAAGAAATGGTTGAAATAATCCAAAAATTATTGGAAAAACAAATCGCATACAAGAGTGATGACGGAAGCATATATTATAATATTTCTAAATTTAAAGAATATGGAAAATTATCTCATACAAAAGTTAAGCAATTAAAGGAAGGGGCAAGAGTAAAACAGGATTCTTATGAAAAAGAAGAGGCAAAAGATTTCGCGTTATGGAAGTCTTATGACAAGGAAGATGGAAATGTTTTCTGGGAAACAGAAATAGGAAAAGGGAGGCCAGGATGGCATATTGAATGCTCAGCCATGTCAATGAAACATCTTGGGGAACATTTTGACATCCATGGGGGAGGAATTGACTTGGTTTTTCCGCATCATGAGAATGAAATTGCGCAGAGCGAGGCTTCAACCAAGAAAAAATTTGTCAATTACTGGTTTCATAATGAGCATCTGCTTGTCGACGGAAAAAAAATGTCAAAATCCTTGGGAAATTTCTACACTTTGAGGGATTTATTGGGCAAAGCGTACAATCCAAAGGCAATAAGGTACTTGTTGCTGTCAGCACACTACAGGCAGCAATTAAATTTTACAGACGAGTCATTAAAAGCGGCAGAAAATGCAGTGCAGAGATTGGATAATTTTGTGATTAAGTTAAAAGAAATTAATAATAGCGATGAGAACAAAAAAATACAATCGCTGATAGAAAAAACAAAAAAAGAATTTATTAAAGCAATGGATGATGATTTGAATATTTCAGGCGCATTGGCCGTCATTTTTGATTTTGTAAAAGATATTAACACTTTGATGATGGAAAACAAGATCGGAAGAAAAAATGCTCAGGAAACAATAGGATTAATGCATAAAATTGATGAGATTCTTGGAGTTCTTGAAGAAAAAGAAGAAAAGTTATCTCAAGAATTAAAAAAATTAATTGATGAAAGAGAAAAAGCAAGAAAAGAAAAAGATTTTGCAAAGGCCGATAAAATAAGGGAAGAATTAAAACAAAAAGGAATAATTCTTGAGGATACAAAAGATGGTGTTAGGTGGAAGAAGATAAATTAATTTATTTAATATACAGAGGTCCAGCTTGATAAGGGGCTGGTGTGTTTGGATGATTATGCGCATTCAAAAATAGTGTAGTTCTTTGCATGTGGCGATGATTTTGGGTTCTCCCGCTGTGTCCATGATTCAAATCATCACGTTTAGATCTTCTTTTTATTGTTGAAATTGGCACTAATGATCCTTCTGGGCCCCCATAATCGAAAGGAATTATAGGTGAAATCGAACCACTATCATGATGCCCATTTACACCATTCACAATCAAAGGCAAGGCATTAACTCCATAACGTTGCGTCACTGCATAAGTCATTTCAGGACCATTTCTATGAATCGAGTCTGATACTGCTGCAAAAACTTCCAGACTTTCTTCTGGTGGGTAGCGTACCAGCAAAGCTTCGGCTGCCTCTTTGCCTATATTTTGATAAGAATTGGAGATTGCAGCAAAAATTTCTATTTTTCTCGTAGACCTATTTCTTTTAGATAAATACTGTGTTACTAGCGTATCTGTCGTCTCTTTTCCAGCAATATACAATAAATTAGCAACTTGGAAGAAGATTTTTCTTGCCTCTGCTTGTGTTCCGGAAATATATTGTGGAAGATTTTGCTCAACAAGGCTTTTATGAGCACCCCTTACTATAGGCGCACCATCCACTGGAATGCCATCTCCATACATCCTTAAAACAGCATTTCGTTCTTCTCCCTCCTGTAACCCTAAATAGGCAAGAATATTATTCGTACCAGCCGGAGTTCCATTAGACCTTGGTAACAGTCTTAAATCTTCCACTTCGACATCTATAGTCCTCTGCCTTGACCGATGCTTGCGCGAGGCAGCAATGCCCTTGTCAAAATCCATAGTATCACCAGAATAAGGATTTGGATTTTTAGCCCATCTTCCTGGAGCCTTTGCTGCAATTATATCATCAATGCCTGCAGAATCTGAAACGCTTTGTAAACTCCCTGTAATGATTACCACCTTAATATATCAACTGTAAAAAACATATTTGAGATAACTTATATTTAAATTTTTTTATTTTCAAAACTCCACTTCAATTTCCAAATTTTTCTCTGTTGATTTTCCTCTTGTCGGCTCAAAAATGATTTCTTCTGCTGATGTTGCTGCCTTAATATCCGCCTCGACCGAATCAAAATCTTTTTCCTCAACTTTGGATCTGATTGTCAATTTTTTTAAAGGTGCTTTCAATGAAAGTTGCTTTGCAGTTTTCTGTCTTCTTACAAACTCGACAACTGCAACAACAAAATCTCCGATATGTTCTGCATGCTCGTCAACCATATCAATAGAAGGCCATTTTGACAGATGAACGCTTTTAATTTTCTCATGGTTTTTGAAATATAATTGGTATAATTCCTCTGTTATGAAAGGCATTATTGGCGCCATTAGTTTTATTATTGTAAGCAAGGAATTGTATAAAGTGTATTGGGCTGATAATTTTGATTCTTTGCCTCTTTTGTCCGGGTTGTAAAGCCTGTCTTTGACAATCTCAAGATAATTATCACAATAAGTGTGCCAGAAAAACGTTTCTGTCTCAAGCTTGGTATGCATGTACTCGTAATTCATAAAATTCTGAGTTGCCGCTTTTACAACCTTGCTTAATCGTGAAAGCAGCCATCTGTCAACTATCTCTAATTTGATTGGCTTTTCCCCCTTATAGTCTGAAAGGTGCATGAAAGCCAGCTTTGAGGCATTCCAGATTTTTGTCGTGAACTTGCTTCCTGTGACCAAATCTTTTTCCTGGAACGGCAAATCGTCCCCAAGGCGGGAACCAGCTGCCCAGAATCTCATGGCATCTGCCGAGTATTTTGAGATCATTTCCCTTGGGTCAACAACATTTCCCTTGCTCTTGCTCATTTTCTTGCCGTGAGGATCCAACGCCCAGCCAGAAATCATTACATTCTGCCATGGAATATCCTTGTGATGAAAATAGCTCTTGACAACAGTATTGAAAAGCCAGAATGTGATTATGTCATGCGCTTGCGGCCTTAAAGTCATGGGAAACAATTTCTTGTGCAGTTCCTTTTCAAACAAATCAATTGCAATGTCTGGAGTCAATGACGAAGTTGCCCACGTGTCCAAGACATCCTTTTCTCCGATAAATTCGTTCGAGCCGCACTTGCATTCATGCAACGGGTTGTCAACAAGCGGATCAACTGGCAGTTGCTTTTCATCTGCAACAATCATTTCACCGCACTTCTTGCAATACCAAACAGGAATTGGCACTCCAAAGTGCCTTTGCCTTGATATGTTCCAGTCCCACCTTAATCCAGAAATCCAGTTCTCATACCTTGTCCTCATGTGTTCAGGATACCATTTTATCTTGCGGCCATATTTTTTGAAGTCGTCCTTCAAGTCAAGATACTTTATGAACCATTGCTCTGTTGTCAAAATTTCAATGTCTGTCTCGCACCTCTCATGCACATTTACAACGTGCCTTATCGGCTCAATCTTTGCAATCCTTTTTTCATCTTCCAATGCCTTAATCACAGCATCCCTTGCTTTCTTAACATAAAGCCCCTTAAAGCGGCCTGCTTTTTCATTCATAGTTCCGTCTTTATTCAGGATTTCAATAGGCTCAATATCATATTCCTCCATCCACTTTACATCATCCATGTCGCCGTAAGTACAGTGATAAACAATCCCTGAGCCGAATTCCATGTCAACATCCTTGTTTGCTTCTATCTTCACTTCCCTGCTTGAAAATGGGATTTTTGCCTTTGCGCCAATAAATTTCCTGAATCGCTTGTCTTCAGGATGGATGTGTATGGCAACGCATGCCGGCAATAATTCCGGGCGTGTAGTTGCAATCGTTATTTGCTCGTTCAGGCTTGTGTCAAACTTCATGTAAACCAATCTGCTGTCCCTTTCGCTGTCTTTCATCTCAACCTGAGCGATTGCTGTCTGACATTCTGGGCACCATACAAAAGGCGCTTTTTTCCTGTAAATTCTGCCAATTTTGTGCAAGCCAAGGAAAGAATTTTGCGAGATTTTTTGTGAATGCTCGTCTATTGTTGTGTAAAAAATATTGAAATCTGCGCTTATGCCAATTCTTTTCCAGTCATAAACAAAATCCGGCCTTATCTCCTCCAAAGTTTTCAGGCACAAATCCACGAATTCTTTTCTTTTCATGAACTGGCCTTTTACATTCTTCATCTTTTCTATCATTCGTTCTGTTGCTAAGCCATTGTCGTCGGTGCCGAAAGGGTAGAAAATATTTTTTCCAAGCATTCTCTGGAATCTAACAACAAAATCCTGCTGTGAATACGAGAAAGAGTGTCCAATATGCATCCTGCCACTTACTGTTGGCGGAGGAGTGTCAGCTGAATAAATCTCTGCCTTGCTCTTTGGATCAAAAGCGTATATTTTTTCTTTTTCCCAGAAATCAACTAGTCTAGGCTCAGCTTCTTTTGGATTGTAATTTTTAGGCAATTCCATAACAGGATTATAGTTTTAATCTGCTATTTAAAAGTTTAATTATTTTATAAAAAATTATTAAATTTATTTTGAAGCGCATCTGTTTGGGCCAAACTCTAATTGTTCAGCAATTTGTCTTGGCAAAGTCATAAATTTAAGGTTTACATTTTTAATCTGCTCGTAATTTGGCGGTGTCATTTGAAGATTATTTAGGATGTGTTTAACAAATTCGCTTTCTGAACTGACTTTTAACGACTTATTATTTTTTATTAGATCTTCTAATTTTTTGTATACTGGAAAATCACTATAACTTGTAAAATGCGCCGGTAAAATCTTTAAATTACCATCCAATTTTTTTAATTGATTCAATGTATCAAATAAGATTTTTGCCCCTTTTGTTACTTCTTCCTTATTTCTCCCCAA
>JAHFQL010000090.1 GCA_023259315.1 Candidatus Woesearchaeota archaeon
TGTTGAGCTTCCAGAACAATGTGATGACGGCAACTTGGAAGACAATGACGGTTGCTCAGCTAATTGTACACTAGAAGAGCCACAAAACGAAGTACCAGAATTCACAACAATAGGTGCTGGAATTGCCATAGTTGGTGCAGCATGGTACGCTATCTTCAGAAGAAAAAGACGTTAAATTTTTCTTCTTTATTTTTTTCTTATTGTTTTTATCTTTAATTAATTTTTATAGTTGGTTATTTTGTCACTACTCTTTCGTATATACAAATAGAAAGATTTAAATACTACATCTTTATACTATTTATTAGTAGTGATAATTTGGGGTCAAATGAGACAAAATCTTATAATTTTGATAAGTGCACTAATAGTCCTGGCTTTTGCCAGCGGATGCAATACTCTTCCTAACCAAGGCCAGGTAAACATAAAATTCGACGATGATAATTCAAGCCTGGCAGTAGACCTTAATACATCAATCAGCAATTCTACATTAAACAATACAAACAGCTCTCTTAATGGCTTGTACAATTCATATTTAAATGGCACTCTTAATTATACAAACAGCTCAAGCGGATACGACGTTACCTACCCAGGAGGCCATGCTTATATTTACTTTGGAAGCGGAGGCGGCAGTTCTGGAGGAAGTTCAAGCTCTTCAACAAACACACAAAGCCAAAACAATGAGCAACAGCAAAACGTGCAAAGTGAAACCTATAACGAAACAAATTCAACTGATTATCAAAATGGCTCAATAAATAACAATAATCGATCAAACGATACTCAATACAACGGCACACAAAATAATGATGCTCAGGTAAATTTGCCGGTTAACATTACAGAAGAAATAAATGACCCCAGTAATCAAACAAATGCAACGGAAAATACTGATGAAACACAATGGACTGAAAATGAAACTCAGTCAAATGATGAAAATGATTATGAGCAGCACCAAGTTCCAGAGTTCACTACAATAGGGGCGGTCTTGGTTCTGGTTGGCTCAGGCTACTACATCTACAGGAAAAGGGGAAAAATATAAAACATAGTAAAAAACTTTACTTTAAAAAGAGGTAAAATGGCAAAGCCAGAATTGTCAGTTGTGATATCTGCATTAGATGAAGAAAAGTCAGTTAAGAATGTTCTTAGGCGTGTTCTTGAAGTATTCGACAAGCACCATATAGCTGGGGAAATAGTTTTCATGGACAATCACAGCCAAGACAGAACAGGAGATTTAGCAGACCAAGTAGCAAAAAAAGACAAGAGAGTCAGGATAATCCACAGGAGAAACAGGCCTAACAAGGACCTTGGAAGCTCTTTGATGGAAGGTTTCAAAAATGCAAGGGGAAAATACTTTTTGATAATGGACTGTGATTTATCGCATTCCCCAAATGAGATTCCAAATTTATTGAAGCATAGAAACGAGGCTGATATCATCATAGGCTCAAGGTATGTAAAAGGCGGCAAAGCAGAAATGAGCCTAAAAAGGACTGCAATCAGCCGCTCCTTCAATTTTTTGGCAAGATTCTTGCTTAACGTAAACGCCAAGGATATAACGACGGGCTTCAAATTATACAACAAAAAAGTAATTGACAATTTGAAATTGGAGAATACCGGTTTTGGATTGCATGTTGAGATTTTCCTCAAGGCAATGAACAAAGGGTATATTGCAAAGGAAATTCCGATATTCTACCGCAGGGCTGACAAAAAATCCACGTTAAATTACAGAAAACAGTTTAAGTCTTATGCCTATCCTGTAATCCACGCCTTCAAGGATAAATATTTTTAGTGTCTCTTCAGCAAATTATTTTTGACAAATAGATTGACAGCTCTAAGAAAGAAAATTGAAAATATTATAGCAAAACTTCCCAAAAGAAATCCGATAATTACATCACTAAACCAGTGCACATTTAAGTACACCCTGCTGAATCCAACCAGCACAAACGAGAGAATATTTAAAATTATGAAAGCAGTCTTTGCTATTCCACTTTTGAAATAATCCTTGAAGAAATAAATAATTAGCACAAAAAATATTATGGCAATGGCTGAATGCGTGCTCGGAAAGCTATACCCTGATTCTTGTACCAATGAATTTTCTGGCCTTGGCCTCTGGACAAGCAGTTTGATTAACTCAACACCTACCAATCCAATAGCAACGCTAAGGGCTAAAATGGTAGCGTTATGCCTTTTTTTCTTGTGAATAAAAACTAAAAATAATGCGATGGAGAAAGCAAGCAAAACTTCAGGGCTAAATATATTAGTTAAAATAATCATTATTTTATTAAGCACAGGATTCCAGATTTTTGTTATGTGAGAATTTATCCAAATATCTTGTTTGGCAAAAGGCATAGATTTAGTTATAAAATCAGAAAATGATGCATTAATTGCCATTTTATGCAGTAACATTAAGTTTCTGCTTCCAGTAATCAACAGTTTTCTTCAGGCCTTCGCCTAAATCATATTTTGGCGCCCAACCTAATTGCTTCTTTGCTTTTCCTGCATCCAAAGACAAAAATTCCTCAACAACAGGACGCCATGGATATGCTGGGGGGAAGTTGTGCACTATTTTTCCCTTGAACCCTATTATCCTCCTTAATCTTTCGGCAATCTCTTTCATTGGCGTCTTTGAGCCGGTGCCAAAATTGAAAGTTTCATTAACAACATTTGATTTAAGCATTGCAAGATAAGCATTAACATGGTCATCAACATACATCATGTCCCTCACCGAATTTGGAGTTCCAAGATAGATTGTCTTGTTCTTCAACATGGTGGTTGTTATATATTCAGTCACGAATCCTGTGTTATTTTTTCTGCCGTAAGTATTGCACGCCCTTGAAATTATGTAAGGCAATCCAAATGCCCTCTGGGCCATTCTGATATAGGTCTCGCAGGCAACTTTAGAAGCTGCATATGGGCTTGCAGGATTCAAAGGCAAATCTTCTTTGAAAGGCTTCTTTTCTTTCTGCCATCCATAAGTTTCCATTGTGGATGCAAAAATAAATTTTTTGAATGAGTTGAGCTCCAGAGCCGCATGGATTAGATTAATCGTGCCTTGATAGTTGACTTCATTGAATTCCATGGGGAGTTCAAATGAATGCCTTACGCTGGTCTGCGCGCCAATATGCAAAATAAACTGAGGAGAAACATCCTTGACAATCTTTTTCATAGAATGGAAATCTGTAAAGTTCCCGTATCTTATATCCACTTTGTCAAGTATATCCATTATCGGCTCAAAAGTGTTTGAATTAGAATTGACCCTGACAAGGCCATAAACTTCATAATCTCCTTCATTTACAAGCCTTCTGGCAACCTCACTGCCAATAAATCCTGTGATGCCCGTGATTAATACTTTCATTTCAGATCTCTACTTTATTGAGAAGTCCAATTTTTTCCTCAACAGCGCTGAGGTCTTTCATTGTGTCAACTGTTCTCCAAAAGCCAAAATATTTGAAAGCCTTGATTTTTTTCATCTCTGCCAGCTTGACGAATGTTGTCTCTTCGATTGAGCCGCTCTGGGGCAGATAATCCTGTACTCTTCTGTCAAAAAGATAGATTCCCGCATTTATGAATGCGCTGTCAATAATTGGCTTTTCTCTGAATGCCTGCACGTTGTATTCATGATCGATGTCCAATATGCCATACGGGCTTCTTAATGGATACGCCATGAGCGTGGCAATAGGCTTGTGCTCATTATGGAAAGTGAGAAAGTTTTTAATGGAAAGATCTGTTAATTCATCGCCGTTCATAGCCAAAAATGTCTTGTCGTTGACTGACTTATTCTCAATTGCGAGCCTGAATGCGTCCCCTGTTCCATTTGCCCCAGTGTGCTCATTGAATAGAATTTCCACATCAAATTTATTCTCCTTAAAATAATCCATAATCACTTCTTTTTTATAGTCAACGCCAAACACTATTGTCTTTATGTCATTTTCAATAAGCCATTCCACTATCCAATGAACCAAGGGCTTGCCGCCAACTTGAATCATAGGCTTGGGAATATCATTTGTGTAAGGCATAAGCCTTAGCCCCCTTCCGCCAACCAAGACGACTGCTGTCTTTATCATTTTAAAATTAAAATATTTAATTATCAATTTGTAATTACGTTGTTCTCTTTATAAATTTAACTAAATCGTAAAATTTTATTGTAGGATCAATTTAATCAGATTATACAATATTGCACCCTTGTTCTTATAGCATTAAGGAATACTCGCATATTCTTGCAGTGCCATCTTCCTTGACGTTAAAACACCACCTCAATTAGATGGCATCAATTTAACTATGCTGTTCATGGGTCTCGTATTGTTGAGAAATAATCTTAAGTTGACCTTATCATTTTATTAATTGTATAATTCGATAATCAATTTACAGTTTTTCTATGTAAACTTCTTCTGGAGTTTTATACTCCAGAGCATGATGTATCCTTTCCCCATTATACCACTTTACAAATTCTTGTAAAGTCTCATTAGAATGCTTCTTGAATCTTTTCTTCATGGTATCAAACCACTTTTCCATTTTGCCATTTGTCTGTGGATGATTTCTTCTTGAAGTCAAAAATTCAATGCCTAACTCCATTAATTCTCGTTCAAATTCTGAAATTCCTTTTTTCCCTTTCTTGTCATATTTGTTTGCATAAAATTGTGCACCTTTATCGCTTAATACAATGTAAGGACAAACTTCTGGCACAACTGCTAATTTGTTTGCCAGCTTAATGCCATTAGATGATAAAAATAATCCAAAGGTCTTTGGATTTATGCTTCCAAAAGAATTTTTCGGAAAGAATCCTTCTTCTCAATACAATCTTGTGCATTTAGTTTCACAACCAGACGGAAGTTACCGTGTCGTTAAATAATGTTTATTCAATTGTCTTGCAAACCGAAATGTTTTAATATGAATCATTATATTAAT